>NZ_BPLI01000038.1:0-65916 GCF_019656175.1 Bacillus sp. BML-BC051 | reverse complement strand
TAATTTTATTTACTTATATTTAATTACGTGGTAATGTATACTTACTTTTTTATATCTCTACCAATGGAAAAAGGTTCCCTTAGTAGAGTATAGCTCATTAAATTTTTTATGAGATTATCTATGTTTCATTAATATAGAATGAAACATAGATGTAATAGAAATAAGCTAATAACGAGTAGCATGTAAATAATAAATTATTATTTATTTTTAAATTCTTGTAAGGGTGTGAAAATAGAATGAAACCAGTATTGAAAAACATACTCCTTTCCTTTGTTTTTTCTGCAGCAGGGATGTGTTGGCTTCTGTTTCTATTAGTTAGTGGAGGCGGAGATTGGTTATTGTCTTGGGTAGGTGTATTAATGGCATTTATATCTTTATACACGATAATAGATTTATATTGTAAGTATACATATGATAAAAAATTAAGTAAATTGTTTATCAAAGCAACAGTTACTACCTTTAGTTTTGCAGTGTTGGGAATCACCTTTGGTATTGTACACGAGCTATTACAGCCATGGAGTCTCAGTTTAATGGTTTGGTATTGGTTGTTAGTGTTACTTTTATTTGTAACGACCATAATATTATTAGTTTTTCTAGTATTTGTTAATCGTAAAAATCATAATATTACTGGGATATATAGAATACTTATACTGCTCAATCTTTTTCTTACGTTAGGACCAGTACTGTGGCCATTACTTCTTACTATAATAGGAAATGGTATGAACGCTAGCGCAGGATGGTAAAAGTTAATAGAGTGCTTAAAAGAACGTGTTTATAAATGAAAACACGTTCTTTTTTATTTCCATACATAATTTTTTCTCATCTGGTCGCCAAATTTTGAACGTAAGTATTTCGTAAGGAATGGATAAGAAAAAAGAGAGTTTTATCATATAGGATGAAAGTATAGCTTGAATCAATACGATATGAATAGAGGAGGGAAAGCCTTATGAAAAAATGTTATTCCATTAAGTTAGCAAGTTTGGCAGTTTTATTAGCGGGTACTACTTTATTCACACCAGGTTTTACTGTAAAAGCAGAGTCTACTCAAAATATTTCTAATTCGTCAGAAGCACATGATCAAAAGAATCGGAATGGTTGGAAACGAGTCATGCAGGAAACAATCCAAGTTGGAGCGCCAGGGGTATTAGCTAAGACATCTAATAACGGAAAAATTAGTAGTTATACTGCTGGTGTCGCGGATTTAAATAGTAAGAAACCAATGAAATCGGATTATCGCTTTCGGATTGGTAGCGTGACAAAGACTTTTACTGCTACGACTGTTCTTCAATTAGTAGGAGAAAATCGTGTGCAGCTTGACGATTCGATTGAAAAGTGGCTGCCCGGCCTCATTCAAGGAAATGGGTATGATGGCAATCGAATTACGATACGTCAACTTTTGAATCATACGAGTGGTATAGCTGATTATTTAAAGTCAAAAGACGCTGATATTATGAATTCGAAAAAAACGTATACAGCAGAAGAAATAGTAAAGATAGGACTTGCTCTACCTCCAGATTTTTCGCCAGGTAAAGGTTGGTCGTATTCAAACACAGGATACGTAATACTAGGAATGCTTATTGAAAAAATAACGGGTAATAGTTACGCAGAAGAAATCGAAAAGCGCATTATTGAACCTTTGGATCTATCAAATACGTTTTTACCAGGGAATTCGCCCGTTATTCCAGGTAAGAATCATGCCCGTGGATATATGAAAATTGATGAAAAAAGTGAATTGAAAGATATGACGTATTATAATCCGAGTTTAGCTAATGCAGCTGGAGATATGATTTCTAATGCGGACGATTTAAATAAGTTCTTTTCATCCTTACTCGGTGGTAAGTTACTGAAGGAACATGAGCTAAAAGAAATGCTTACTACAGTTCCTGTAGAAGGAAAAGGGGTTGGTGATGGATATGGTCTTGGAATCTATGAGACTAAACTTCCAAATGGTGTCTCAGTATGGGGTCACGGAGGATCAATTCCTGGGTTTATGACTTTTGCTGGTGGAGTAATTGGAGGCAAGCATACATTTGCTGTCAATGTGAACTCTTTAGGTCCGGTTGATATTCTTACACAGTTTAATAAAATGATGCAAATTGAATTTGAGAAATAGATGAAAAGAATGCGAATGGGATCCTTTTTTATTGAGAATCAAAGAAGTATGTTTTGAATTTTGAAAATTGTTATTTTTGCAATCGTTCCATATAATGAAGGGTATAGGGGTTATACAGGGGAGTAATGAATGGAAAATATTTTAGTTAGTTAATTGTTTTTATTTTAATAAATAAAAGTAAATTGATTTGGAGTGAAATGCATTGGGAGAAAATCAGTTTAGATGGAGTAACACACAATTACGAGAACATGTTGAAGTAATAGATGGAAAAAGAAGTCCGCACATTTTATTGAAGAATGCAACTTATTTAAATTCCTATATGCGCGAGTGGGTGCAAGCAAATATTTGGGTCTATGATGATCGTATTATTTATGTAGGAGAAAAACTACCAGCGCAACTGCATGAATGTGAAGTCATTGATTGTGATGGAAAGTATGTAGTTCCTAGTTACATAGAACCGCATGCACATCCATATCAATTATATAATCCTGAAACTTTAGCAAACTATGCGATGCAATTTGGGACGACGACTTTTATTAATGATAATTTAACTTTATTTTTCACATTACAACGTGAAGAAGCATTTCGTTTATTAGATGAATTTGAAAAGATTCCAGCAAGTATGTATTGGTGGTGTCGTTTTGATGGGCAAACTGAATTGCAAAACGGGGAATCTTTATTTAATCGTGAAGAAATAATAGAGTGGCTTAAGCATAAAGCAGTTCTTCAAGGCGGCGAGCTAACAGCGTGGCCAAAGTTATTACATGGCGATGATGAAATGTTACATTGGGTGCAGGAAACGAAACGATTACATAAAAAAGTAGAAGGACATTTTCCGGGAGCATCTGAAACGACTTTAGCGAAGTTAAAACTGTTAGGTACAGATTGTGATCATGAAGCGATGACAGGGCAGGAAGCTTTCACTCGACTTATGCAAGGTTACACGGTTTCCTTAAGAAATTCTTCAATCCGCCCAGATTTAGAAGTGTTACTGAAAGAATTGTTGGAACTAGGAGTAAAACAGTTTGATAGATTCATTCTTACTACAGACGGCTCACATCCTTCGTTTTATGAAAATGGAATGACAAACGTAATGATATCTACCGCGATAAAACAAGGAGTACCAATAATAGATGCTTATCATATGGCAAGCTATAATATCGCTCGTTATTATAATATGGAACATCTACATGGTTCGATTGCGACAGGTAGAATAGCTAATATTAATATTTTGGAAAGCAAAGAAAACCCGGTTCCAATAAGTGTAATTGCAAAGGGGAAATGGGGGAAGCGTGACGGAGTAAATAAAAATGAATCAGTACAAATAGACTGGAGTAAATTCAAAGTAACTCCATTATTATTAGACTGGTCCATAGAAAAAGAGGATATGATTTTTTCTCATAAAATGGGTATACAATTATTAAATAACGTTATAACAAAACCATACACGACTGATGTTGATTTAAACCGTGATAAACTTTCTCTAGATCATGATGAGTGTTTCCTTATGATGATTGCTCGTGACGGTACGTGGCGAGTGAATACAGTTGTAAAAGGCTTTGCAAATAAATTAGGAGGCCTTGCTAGCTCTTATTCTGGTACCGGCGACATCATTCTTATTGGGAAGAATAAAGAAGAGATGCTTACAGCTTTTCATAGAGTAAAAGAGCTTGGCGGGGGAATGGTAATAGCTGAAAAGAATGAAGTATTACACGAAATCGCATTACCATTGCTTGGGATTATGTCTAATTTGAAAATGAATGAATTAATACAGGAAGAGAAACAGATGGTGAAATTACTACAAGAGCGTGGTTACGCGTATGACGATCCGGCATTTACCATTTTGTTCTTTTCTGCGACGCACTTGCCTTTTATACGGATAACACCTATAGGACTATATGATGTGAAAAATAGTAAGGTACTGGACTCACCGGTAAATTTAATAAAGCAATGTTAATATGAAAGGCCCTATAAAAGTCCAATTTATAGGGCCTTTCACATTGTTAGCATAAGAATATTGTAAGCCTCAAATAATATAGTATCTAAATTACTTGAGGTGAAACATAAGTATGAAAAAAATATTGTATATTTTAACTGTATTTATATTATGTGTATCTATTCAACAAGTTGTACATTCTCAAACAGATGCACCAGAGCTATCTTCTGATTGTCTTGAAAAAAGGAAAATTCGAGATGACAAGCATGTGAAGAATATAATAAGTGATATTAAATCCACATTTAATTTAAAAATTGATGAACATAGTTTTTTGGAAGTAAGTAAAAGAGACCTGGATGCGGCCTATTTGATATATGGCGGAAAAGAAAATGATTCTTATTATAATTCGCTAACTAAAATTTATGATAGTGGTGGATTTAGCGAGCAGCCTAGCTTATTCGTGAGGGCACAAGAAGCATTTTTACTTTATAAAGAAAAAGATAATATCAATGTAATGAAACGCCTAAAACTAGATGTTGAAAAAGGGGAATGGCTCGTTATAAAAACGAAAAAGAAGAAAGGGAAAAAAGTTAAATTCAAGCCGTTGCAATGTGAAAAAGATTATATGAAAAAGAGAAATGAGTACCATAATCTAAAATGAAATAACGGAATTTTAAGTGAGGAAAATTTGTTAATAATTGTAAATGAAGTGGTAGAAATTCCTAGTGATTTTGCCATAAAAAAACGTCATTTTTTATTTTTAAAATGACGTTTTTTATATACTTAAAGCTTTTGCATCGCACTTTCAATCCTCTTCACCAAATCAGCAGACACTTTATGAAAATACCCCAAAACAACCTTTCTAATATCAGCAGAGATAACTTTCAAATCACCAGCTAAATTTTCAGCAAGATGTTCTTTTTCTATCGGTTTTAAGTTCGCATAAAATTCACCAGGCTGCGTAAAGTCATCCTGTTTCGATATAGATGTTCTTTCAAGTTTACCTTCAACGTATCTTCCATCGCCGCTCGTTATTTGATTAGCAGGTGTCCAATTTCGTTGTTGGTTAATCGTTAATTTGCGGAATTCAGGTCCAATTCTTCTTCTTTGAGAATCGCTATAAATGTTAGCGCGTCCTTGCAGCATTTTATCATCTGATAGTTCTGCACCGTCTAGTAAATTAGAAGGAGAGAAGGCGACTTTTTCTACTTGTTCCATATAATTTTCAGGATTTTTATTTAACACCATTTTGCCTACTGGTATAAGAGGATACGACTTTTCATCCCATACTTTTGTATCATCTAAAGGGTCATAAGAAAGATGTCCTTCATCTTTCGGATCCATGAGCTGGACATATAATCCGTATTCCACTGGTTTACCATTTGCAATTGCATCATATAAATCTTTCCCGCTATAATCAGGGTTTTCAGCAGCCAGTGTATTCGCTTCCTCATTAGTAATGAATTGTACACCTTCAAATGGGTACCAATGATACTTTACATACTTTCGGTTACCTTCTGCATTTCTCCAAACATATGTATTTACACTATGTCCTGGGATGTGACGCAGACTTTTGGCCGTACCAGCATCAGAGTATAAATGGACAACGAAATGAATGGATTCAGGTGCTCTAGCGACAAAGCTCCAAAATCTATTCGGGTCTAGTAAGTTATTTATAGGTGAAGGTAACAACGCTTGAATCGTTTCTGGGAAGCGCATCGGATCACGAACAGAAAAGACAGGAATGTGATTACATAAAAGATCGAAAATACCTTCTTTCGTATAGAACTTTGTGGAAAAACCGCGTACATTTCTAGAAGTATCAGGTGTTCCTTTCGTACTAACAGCTAATGAAAATCTCACCATAACAGGAACTTTCTCATTAGAATTTTGTAGAAAGCTTAGTGTAGTATGTTCAGACATGGGATAGATCGTTTGAAAATAACCGAACGCACCAAATCCTTTTACATGAACAGGTCTTTCTAAAATTTTTTCGTGAATAAATTCTTGTAACGTCTCGTGAAGTACACTATCTTGCTCTAGAACAGGTCCACGCGAACCAACTGTTTGAGAGTGAAGTGTAGCTTGTTCATTATGTTCACTATCTTCATTAAAGTCATTCCCTAGTAAAGATTGCCCCTGTTTATCATAGTTTTCATCCATTGATATAGCCTCCAAATCTTTTTTGTCCATTGTTACTAAATATGATTTCATAGCCTTGATTATGTATGACATGCAAAGTAGTAACAGACCGCTAGATGAAAAAAACGCGCATGTAGTGGACCTGTTGAAATAGAAGAAATTATGGAAAAATGAATATCGAGAAGAAAATTACTATTAAAATTTCAATCTTAAAAATGAATTTAAACATGACTTTATAGAGAATGAACATAAATAATCAGGGAAAATAACTAGGAGGAATTTAAAATGTCGGATTGGTTTCAATTAGATAAAGAATATATGATGCCTACGTATTGTCGTACGAAGGTTGCAATAGAAAGAGGAGAAGGATGCAAGCTTTATGATGTAGATGGTAAAGAGTATGTAGACTTATTTTCTGGTGTCGGAGTGAACGTATTAGGGTATAATCACCCGAAAATCGTGCAAACGACAATGGAGCAAGTTACGAAATCGTTGCATTTACCGTTTCATTTTTTAAACCCAGTTGCGATTGAATATGCAAAGAAATTAGTTGATTGCTCTTTAAAAAACGGAAAGGTCTTTTTTACAAACTCAGGTACGGAAGCAACGGAAACAACGTTGAAATTAATTGATAAATATAGAGCTAATATGGGTGAAGAGCGTGAAGGAATTGTAGTGCTGAAAAATAGTTTCCACGGGCGTACGTTAGGAGCACTTCATTTTACGAGACAAGAAAGTGTATATCAAAATTTCCCTAAAACATCGATTCCGGTATATGAAGTAGAGCGCGAGAATATAGAGCAATTAGAAGAAACAATTGTTAAAGAAAATCCAATTGCGATTATGCTAGAGCCGGTTTTAGGAAGCGGGGGTATTTATCCTTTATCAGGTGAATATTTACATGGTGTTCAAAACTTATGTGAAAAATATAATGTACTACTTATCGTCGATGAAGTACAAAGTGGTATGGGGAGAACAGGGAGATTGTTTGCATATCAAAATTTTAATATTACACCAGATATTATTCAGATTGGTAAAGGAGCAGGAGGCGGGATACCGCTTGGCGGAATTATTGTAGGTGAAAAGTTATATGATGTATTTGCACCAGGGGATCACGGCACAACATTTGCTCATTCATCAATGGGAACGGCTTTAGGGCTAACAGTATTAAACACATTGATTGACGATGGTTTAATGCAAGAAGCGTATGAAACGTCACTATATTTAAATGATAAATTGCAAGAAATTCAGAAAGAAAATGCGTATTATATTGGGGAAGTACGTCATGCTGGCATGATGTTTGGAATTAGTTTAAATGATACGAATGAAAATGTGAAGAAATTACAAGTAGAGCTAATGGAGAATGGGATATTAGTTGATGTTACACAAGGGAACATCATTCGTTTACTTCCTCCATATATAATTACTAAAGAAGAAATTGATGTATTTGTTAAGGAGTTTATCACTTGTATGCATAGTTTAGCAGCTACAAGTGTTTAAAAACTTTAATGAAAAAGTACCTTTTTTTCTATTCAAATAGGAAGAAAATAAGGGCGAAAAAAATAAATTTACAAATTAAAATAAAAAGCTGAAAAAGGTACTCATATAGCGCCTTCTTCAGCTTTTTAAAATACTAAATTACTTAACTTAGGGAGCATCTCATTGGACAAATAATTAATTATGTGAAACAATAATAACAGATAAGGAGACATTAATTTTCCTTAAGTGCTTCGAATTAATTTTATTCAATAAGAGAAGGTGTGCTTAAAGAAGTTAAATTAAATAAGGAGCTGTTTTATTATATGCAACAAAATAATGATTTAAATTTTGAACCTCAAGACGTTAATATTGTCAATCCTAAACAAGCCAGGAAAGCAGTAATTGCTACTGGTATAGGGAATGCAATGGAGTGGTTTGACTTCGGATTATACGCGTATTTAGCGGTTATCTTAAGTCAATTATTCTTCTCAGGTGTTGATAATAGTGGATTGCAACTTGTACTTACATTCGGTACATTTGCAGCAGCCTTTCTCGTTCGACCAATCGGAGGTGTATTCTTTGGTAGAATAGGAGATAAGTACGGCCGAAAAATCGTGTTAAGTACTACTATTATTTTAATGGCACTTTCTACATTATTCATCGCATTACTACCAACCTATGAACAAATTGGTGTATGGGCACCAATACTACTTTTAGTTGCCCGAATGATTCAAGGCTTCTCTACAGGCGGCGAATATTCAGGTGCAATGGTTTATATCGCAGAATCTTCTCCAGATAAAAAGCGTGGTATACTCGGTAGTGGTCTTGAAATTGGAACACTCTCAGGTTACATTGCTGCATCGGTAATTGTTACCATTTTGACGTTATTGTTAACAGATGAACAAATGCTCAGCTGGGGCTGGCGTATTCCTTTCTTAATAGCTGCACCAATTGGTTTGGTCGGTTTATATTTACGCCGTCATTTAGATGAATCTCCCATCTTTGAAGAGATGGAAAAAGCACAAGAGGAATCTGAAGACAACGAACAATTTTCATTTATGGATATATTAAAATATCACAAAAAAGACTTCTTATTAAGCACAGTAATTGTCGCCTTCTTTAATATTACGAACTATATGATTCTTTCGTATATTCCTTCTTATCTAACTCAAGTACTTAAAGTCAAAGAAACAACTGGCTTATTAATTATTTCTATTACGATGGCACTTATGATTCCACTAGCACTATATTTCGGTAAATTAAGTGATAAAATTGGTAATAAACGCGTCGTGCAAATTGGTTTACTCGGTTTAACAGTATTTGCAATTCCAGCATTTTTACTAATAGGTAACGGACATATTGCAGCTATATTTGCAGGTATTTTCATTTTAGGATTCTTCCTAAGCGTATATGAAGGAACATTACCTTCATTATTACCATCACTATTTTTCACTGATGTACGTTATCGAGCGCTTTCGATCTCATTTAATATTTCTGTATCGATATTCGGTGGTACAACGCCGCTCGTATGTTCATACTTAGTTCATGCAACCGGTAACCCGCTTGCACCAGCATTTTATTTAGCAGGTGTTAGTGTTATTGGATTAGTCGTATTTAGTGTATTATTCGTTACAACATCAGGACGTGCGCTAAAAGGTTCATATCCTACAGTAGAATCGAAAAAAGAAGCACACCAAATTGCTAAAGAAGACCCTGAAGAAACACTTTGGTGGCATGAAGAGTCATTAGAAATTGAAGCAGGGAAAAACGCTTCAATTTAAAAAGTAACGTAGAAGTATAGAAAGACTCCTATGAAAATAGGAGTCTTTTTGTTATGTTATGTTATTTCTTTCTTTTTTTCAAACTCTTCTGATACACATAAAGCTTATGAACCTCTTCCTTAAATTCCTGAAGTAGCATCATATTCTCACCATTTGAATAACGCACTGTATTATAAGCATCTATAATAATATGACTCTGAATATTTACAACTTCTTCACTATTTATTCTATCTAACCATGCCTCAATAGTTTCTCCTCGATTTCTATTTAAAGGGTGAGTTAACTTACTTTCAAGCTTGAAAATCTCTCTTCTAATTTCGTTATGTGGCGGTTTGTTCCGTTTCAAACGTTTTTGGCTCGTTCCTTCTTTATCAGTGATGATAGTAGATTCGAAGGCAGGCATATTTGGTAAACTGAATTGTTTTCGTCTTTTTATTATTTTCCAAACGACGTAAATAGCAATAGCAGAACAGGCTATTATGGTAATGCTATTTATGAGAGTTGGATCAAAAGCACGCTGTCCAAACTCATCCTTAATTTGAGGATCCTTTAAATTCCCTTTATTCGACCAAAAATCGTCAGTATCTTTTGATTCAGCTACCGAAAATAACGGATTAATGGCGTATCCAAATCCTAATGCAACTACTTGGACAATATAAGAAAAAAGAAGCCGAATGTATGGGAAAATAGGAATAAGGAAAGCACTAATTATTCCAATCGTAATAAGAGAAGCGAAACGTAATAGTTGTTGATTACGATTAGCACCAGTTAACCAAAATGCAATCATAATGTGTAAGACTAATAGTAACAATTTCCATAATGGTGGAAAAGGTGCATAAAATATAGCTGAAAAGACGAACCATACAATACTACCTAATGACTTTTGAACTGGATATCCTGGTCCGACTACATGTACGATAAAAAAGAAAAGCGGTAACATAATTGTGCTAAACAGAGAGAAAGGAAGAAAGAGTGAACAACCGATTATTTGAGTAATTAACAGTATGACAAATCCTGTTGTTCTTTTCTTCATAAATTTATTAATAAGAAATACACCCATATAGCCTATTGCTAAAAATATAGCAATAGCAATAAGTTCATCCCTTTCTGTTAATAACGAAAGGAGGAGCAGCAGAATAAAGTCATGAACGTGATAGAGCCAAGTTTTCAAGCTTTTCCACCATCCCTTCGTTATTAATGAGAAACGTAGGCTGAGGGTGAAGAGGGAGTTCATTTCTTTGTAAACCAATATATATCATTGTAGAAGATCGTTCCCTTTTTCTCTCTACGTAGTGAAGGAATCCTTGTTTTGGAAGTAACGTACTATCATTTGAAATACGCGCTAATTCCTCTAAAGATATTCCGTAATGTGTGTGTCCGTCATTTAATGGTAAGTGCAGAGGACCACCTTCAGCTAGTACACTAATAAATAATTCAAATGGTATTTGATGCTTCGTTGCGTATTGGCAAATGTATGTTGCAAATGAAATCAGGTCTTCTATATTATCTTTCCAGCCAAACCCGCGATCAGCAGCTAATGAAAGACAGATCGTCCAACTATAATTTTTTACAGGTTCATATTGCTTCGCCTGTAATGATTGCATTTTAGCAGATGCTTTCCAATGAATAGAACGGAAAGACTCACGTTCATATCGTTTAACTCCAATAATAGATGTTTCATCATTGTAAAAAGAAAAATTCGTTCGATAAGATCCATTTAAAAGTTGCTGTAGTTCTTGCAAACCTGCTACTTCCTTAGGAGAAGGGTACACAATAATTTCAGTTCGTAATTTATCGAAAATAGGTAAATGTACAGTTAAAAGATGAAAAGGATCTTTCAAAACGCATTCGAACTGTTCAATTTGAAACACACCACGCTTCGTCGCGGTTAATGTTAAATCCCATTTTTGCGCTGAATGAGCAGGCTGTGAAAACGGGAAAGAAAATAACGTTTTCGATATTTGTTCAATACCTTGATCTTTTTGTGGTAGTAGGGACGAATTTATATGAAAATAACAAACACCGTTAACGAGTGGTATATTTGCTCCATTTTTTAAATGAATGAAAAACTGTCCAGATTCATTAGGGAATAACCGAGTTGTTTGTTTCTCGTTTACCACTTCAAATTTTTTCTCTATATAAGCGACGTATTTATAAATAAAAAACGCAAATAAATAATAGAAGAAAAAGAGAAACATAATAATTCGTTGTGGCATAAAAAATGTAAATAGTATAGCGCCTGGGACAGTTAGTTGAATAATATGGAGTTGGAAAAATAACGGTACAGTTACAACGCGCTGTCCATTCATGCTTGCTCAATCTCCACTGGTACGTCAACTTCTTTTAAAATCCTTTGCATAATTTCATTTTTTGTCGTACGTAATGCACCTTCCATTGATAAGACGATACGGTGATTCCAAATAGAAGGAACTAAAAATTGTATATCTTCAGGCGTACAATATTCTCTGCCGCGTAAAAAGGCTAACGCCTGTACTGCACGCACTAAAGCAAGTGTGGCACGTGGGCTTACACCGTTAGCGATGTAATCATGATTTCTTGTAGCATGAGCAAGTTTAATAATGTAATGTTCTAACGGTTCTGATACGAAAATTTCTTTTACTCGTTTTTGTGCTTCTAAAATGTCTTCTAAAGAAATAACAGATTTGACGCTTTCTAACGGTACATCGCTACGAAAACGTCGCATCATTTGTAGTTCATCCTCTGGAGATGGATACCCAATTGAAATTGTCATTAAAAAACGATCAAGCTGTGCATCTGGAAGAGGAAACGTTCCTTGTGATTCAATTGGATTTTGCGTCGCAATTACAAAGAACGGTTTTGGAAGAGGAGTAGATTGCTTTTCAAGCGTTACTTGTCGTTCTTCCATCGATTCTAATAAACTAGACTGTGTTCTAGGCATAGCGCGGTTAATTTCATCCGCAAGCAAAATATTGGTCATGACGGGTCCAATTCTTAACTCGAATTCACTCGTTTTCGGATTGAAATATTCAATACCTGTTACATCACTCGGAAGTACATCCGGTGTAAATTGAACGCGAGAAAAATTACCACCTATACTTTTAGAAAGTGTTTTCGCAAGTAATGTTTTCCCCGTACCTGGCACATCCTCAAGCAGTACATGTCCATCAGCAAGCAATGAAACGAGTAATAGATCAATAACATTTTCCTTACCGACAAAAACTGATCCTATGTTTTCTTTCAATTTATTTATCATATGTATCATTCCTTTCAAAATATAAACGGATATTTCTATATTTTAACAAATTATTCAGAAAATTGATATGATTTTCAATTCAAAGAAATAAATATCCAGTTATTAAATTATACTTGCATATTTTGGAATGTAGTTATACAATATCGATATACGATGTATCGTTAGTCGATATATCAGAAAGCGATGTATCGGAGGTGGTTATAATGAATGCGAAAGCGAAAAAATATATTCCGTTAACAGAGGCGACATATTACATATTGTTATCACTAGTGAAACCAATGCATGGTTACGGAATTATGCAAATGGTAGAAGAGATGACAAATGGAGAAGTAAAGCTCGGTCCAGGTACTTTATATGGGAATACGACAAAGTTACTAAAAGAGAAGTTAATAGTTGAAGTGGCCTCTACAGATAGAAAGAAGTGCTATGAGTTAACGCCACTTGGTAGAGAAGTATTAGAGCTAGAGTATAACAGGTTGCAGAGATCTGTAAGGAATGGGAATAGTATTTTAGGGGAGTGAATGGAAGATGGAGACTAAAAGGGTATTTAAGTTTTTTACGGCATGGAATTTAGAAAAAGAAGAAGCTTTTTTACGAAAGATGCATCAGCAAGGTTGGGCATTACAAAAATACAATTTAATGTATCTGTTTAAGAAAACTGAGCCAAAAGATGTAATATACAAAGCTGATTTTAGATTGGTTTATAGAGATTCGAAAGAACAACGACAAGAGTATTTCGAAATATACGAAATGTCAGGTTGGAAACGCGTAACAAGTTTCACAAGCTGGAATTATTTTTGTAAAGAAGTAGAAGAAGTAAATGAATTGCCTGATATTTACTCAGAAAAGGAGACGAGAATACAAAAACTAAATCAGTTATTAGTATTCTTTGTTATTATGTTAGCAACTATATTACCATCAATGTACAATCTATTTATAAGCCCGATGGAATCAAGAGTGCCAATGTGGGCGAAAGCTATGACGGGTCTTACAGGTTGTATGTGGATATACTTCTTTATAAGACTCACTTGGAAAATTAAGAAATTAAAAAGTGAAATATTATAATAAAAAGTAGAGTTAAAAAGAAGTTGATGTTGTAGGGAAACTGGGATCAACTTCTTTTGTTTCTATATAATTGTATTTTTGTTCACTCTTTTTTATATAATAAAAATCTGTATGAATGTACAAAATTAACAGTTACAAAGATAAAGTTACAATACTTCAAAAATAATAAATGAAGAAAATACGATTTATTTTGAAAATCAAAAAATAAAAGATGACTAAAAAGGTGTGGGGTGTAATTTATAATAAGGAAGAAAAACGTTTTTCATTAACATATGAAACAAAAAACCCCCTATAGAAAATTGGTAGGGGGTAATAAAAATGTTTAAGAAAAAGACTGATTTTGCGCAGGTTTAATAAATTGTTCCGGGTTTTCAACGAGTCCGCATACAGCGCATTGGACTCTGTATGTTGGTCCTTGATAGGCCATATGAAAAGCATTCATATTTTCATTTGTGTATTCTTCTTCTACTTGACCAGTTTGTGGATTTAACTTGACTGGTTTTACTTGTTGCTCAAGAATATTAAAGCGAGTACGGTTCGTTTTACAGCTTGGACATAGCATTGGTTCCATATGTATACACCTCCATTTGTAGCATTTCTTAAATTCTTTAATTTTATGCAACCGAAAAAACTTTCTCAATATAAATAGGTGTTTAATGTATTTAAAATTCAGAAAAAATAAAATATAATAAAGATACGAACTGGTTATGTCCAAACCAAATCTCCTGTTTTATGCCAATAAGCTGGGGGGCCGAGAAATCGGCCTCATTTTTTTTGCTCGTTCCTATAGGAAACAAGGTTTTTATAAGACTTTTGTCGAAATTTTAGGGATAGATATAAAGGGGGATGTAAAATGAATTTAAAAATGAAGTATATCATTTTATACGTAGAAAAGTTTGAGGAATGTCTAAGATTCTATAAAGATGTATTACAGTTACCTATAAAAGCAGAGCACGGTACATATATTGAATTTAATACGGGTACTACCATATTAGCGATGAATACGCGGCAAGACGTAAAAGAATTAACAGGACTACCACTTACAGAAGGTGAGTTACAATCTTCCCATTTTGAATTGGGATTCGTTGTCGAAAATGTACAAGAAACGATTGAGCAACTTAGAGAGCAAGGTATTAAGATTTTAGTTGAACCAATTGTGAAACCGTGGGGACAAACAATTGCATACATTGCCGATCCAGATGGGAATTATATTGAAATTTGTAGTTCATTAGAATAGAAGGAGAAAACGAGATGGGGTTTCCGAAACTAGAAACAGAACGTTTAGTATTAAGAGAACTAACACTGTTAGATGCAGAAACGATGTTCCGTTATTTTTCAAAAGAATCTGTTATACGTTATTTCGGAATGGATTCTTTCGAAAATATTGAGCAAGCGAAAACGACTATTCAAACGTTTAAAAATCGTTATGAAGAGGGAAGTGTATTTCGCTGGGGAATAGAGAAAAAAGGGACGGGCCAATTAATCGGGACGTGCGGATTTCATTTAATAAACAAACATCATAAGCGAGCTGAAATCGGTTATGAATTAGACGATACATATTGGGGACAAGGGTACGCAACAGAAGCATTACAGGCAATTTTAACTTGCGGATTTGAAACATTGCAACTGATAAGAATTGCTGCTGTTGTATACGTAGAGAATAAAGCTTCTCAAAAATTATTAAGTAAAGCAGGTTTTCAAGAAGAAGGATTACTTCGAAAACATATGATTCAAAATGGAGTTGCTCATGATACGATTTTATATTCTTTATTAAAAGAAGAGTGGAAGAAGTAATGCGTACAAATGAGCTTATAAATATAATGAAGAAACATAAAGAAAACAGGTTCATTCTAGGTATAGATGGTTTAAGTCGATCAGGAAAAACAACGTTTGTAACAAACTTAAAGGAAAATATGAAACAAGAAAGTATTCCGTTTCATATTTTTCATATTGACGATCACATAGTAGAGCGTAATAAACGATATGATACAGGATTTGAAGAATGGTATGAGTATTATTATTTACAATGGGATATTGCATACTTGCAGGAGAAGTTTTTTCAAAAGTTACAAACTGAAACAAAACTGACATTACCGTTCTATTATGATGGGACAGACTCAAGTGAAATGAAAAAAGTACAGATCCCTATAGTAGGTGTAATTGTAATTGAAGGTGTTTTTTTACAGCGAAAAGAATGGAGAGATTTCTTTCATTATATGGTGTACTTGGATTGTCCAAGAGAGACAAGATTTCTGCGCGAGAGTGAGGAAACGCAGAAAAACCTTTCAAAGTTTGAGAATCGGTATTGGAAAGCAGAGGATTATTATTTAGAAACTGAATTGCCGAAGGACCGAGCGAATTTAGTCATAGAATCATTGAAAAATAGAAGGTGAACAGAATGAATATTTTATGGGATTTTGATGGGACGTTATTTGATACGTATCCAGTTTATACAAAAATTCTTTCTCAAGTTTTAGGGAAGGAAATAAGTGAAGAAGAGATCTATACAAAGTTAAAGGTTTCATTTTCACACGCAATTGATTATTATGAAATATCAACAAAACAATTAAGTGAAATTGATGTATTAGAAAGTCGCATTATGATAGAAGATATTAAGCCATTTGAAAAAGTGGAAGAGGTTTTAAAGTTTGCTGATAAAAATGTAATTATGACTCACAAAGATAGAGCAGGAGTATTATCAATATTAAATCATTACGGCTGGGACAAATACTTCGTAGACATGGTAACAATTGATGATGGCTACCCCCGAAAACCGAACGCTTTATCTTATAATCATTTACATAAAAAGCACAATATTGATCTAGCTATTGGAGACAGGGAGTTAGATCTAATACCTGCAAAAGAATTAGGTATTTCGACATGTATGTTTCAAGGGAATTGTGATGTAGCGGATTATTCTTTATCACATTACTCGGAATTTTTTAAGGAAGTGATTGATAGAGAGGTTATTTTATAAATAATTTAAATAAAACCTCTACTTTTTGATTGAAAGTAGAGGTTGTTTTCTATGCTTTATAAAAACGAAAGAAAATTAATACTTTCAAATATTTAGAAGGGGATTGGTATAACAATTTAAATTATATAGTTATAGATAAATCTATAAATAAAAAGATTTCTATAAAGCGAGTGATCACATGAGTATTTTCATATTAGAAGATGATGTCATACAAGCACAGCGAATGAAACGGCTAGTTGAAGAGATTTGCGAGAAATATATGTTGCCTTTTGATTTTATAGAGGTGACTAGTAAAAGTGAAAACATCATTACCAACATTCCTAAGGCGAGGTATGTTCCAATCTATTTTTTAGATATAGAGATAAAAAGAGAAGAGCGTAAAGGATTACAAGTGGCGCAAGAAATACGAAAGTATGATACGCAAGGGATTATTGTGTTTGTAACGACGCATTCTGAATTTGCACCTATTTCATATCAATACATGGTATCAGCTTTAACTTTTATTGATAAAGGGTTGCCATACGAGGAGAGGCGTAACGTTTTTGAACAATGTTTACTCCAATATGAAGCGCGTAATAAGCATCTTATTCCGTCCGATGACTTTATCGTTGAGAATAGTAATACGACTGTGCGGGTTCCTTTTCATGAAGTTGAATATGTTATGACTGATGAACCGCACCGTTTAGCATTAGTAACGTTAGATCGAATCGTTTCTTTTTACGGGACTTTAAAAGAAATTGAAATAATAGATGAACGTTTATTTCGTTGTCATCAATCATATATTGTGAATACGAAGCAAATGTCTTCTTATGATGCGAAGCAAAAAATGATAGTTTTAAAAAGCGGGAAACGTATTCCAGTAGCTCGTCGTTTAGTGAGTAAAGTACGTAACATATTAAAGGGTGAGATGTAATGTATATTTATGATTTATTTGCAATACTGCTTACTAGTATAAGCCATACGTTTTTATACATTCAATTAATCCGGTACAATAGATTATCAGTTAGAATGTTAATAGCTTTAAGTGCAGTATTCATTATTTTACTTGCTATTGTCGTAACTGTTACGAGATATCCAGAATTGAATAGTACCATTGTGTTGTTTCTAATAAGTTTAGGATTAATGCAAAATGAATTGAAATTTAAGCATAATGTATATTTTGCACTAGTGAGTATGGTAATTATAACGTTAGTAAAAATGTTGCTACTTGATTTAGGAATGAAAATCTTTATGCTAACAGCATTCAATTTATATTTATGGACAGGTAGCATAATTCATCTAATCGTATCGACACTTACTTTTATCGGTATTTTTGTAGCCCGTAAAAGAATCCAAAAAATTGCTCAATATATAGTAGGTAGTCCGCTATACTATGTAACTTATATATTATTAATTGCCGGGTTTATTATTGAATTAATCTTAACTCAGCCATCTTCTGCGTTATTAGCACAATTAAATCAACAATACAGTGAAGTAAGTTATATTTCAGCGATTATTATATTTTTATTATTACTAATCATTGTGCTAATAAGCTCACACTTATCGAAAGAAAAGTTGCAAGAAGAGCATGAAAAACGCTTAGATAAAGAGTTATTAGATTATGTGGAGAAATTAGAGGATATGCATGATGAGCTTGCTAGTTTCCGTCATGATTATATGAATGTATTACTATCGTTAGAAGAGGGCATACGTACAAAAAATGTGAAAGAAATTGAGCAAGTGTATTATGACGTTGTAGCTCCTACGTTAAAAACAATAAATGATCATGAACTTGATATTGCGAAATTATCTCGCGTACATATTCCTGAAGTGAGAAGTGTATTAAGAGCGAAAGTTGGCACTGCTCAGCAGCATCAAATAAAAGTAATGCTCGATATACCAGAGAACATTGAAAGTGTTTCGATGACGATTATTTCATTTATTCGCATCATTTCAGTTTTAGTAGACAATGCAATTGAAGAAGCGGTACATAGTGAGGAAAAGATATTGCAAATCGCCTTCTTTGAAATGGATTCACGACAATATTTTATCGTGCGTAATAGTTCAAAGAGTGAAGCGATTGATTTGCAAAAAATTTATGAGAAAAACCATTCAAGTAAAGACGGAGCTCGAGGATACGGGCTATTTTCGTTAAAACGGATTATGAATAAAACAAATAACGCGACGTTAGAGACAACTTATGTAAGTCCTTATTTCACACAAACATTTATATTAAAAGAGATGAAATGACCATCTATGATGAAAATGAAACCGAATAGGAAAGAACTACATACTTCCTTCACTTATTTTTATACACTTCAAGTAAGAGGTGAAGCGAGATGAATGGTCTTATTTTTACAACAATGATTAGCTTTGGTTTACCGCTTGTAGCACTTTTATATGCAGTTTGGAAGAAACGCTATATTCCATATATGTTAGGTGTATTGGCTTTTGTTGTATCACAAATATTGATTCGCATACCAATACTGAATTATGTAAATGGAACTAGCACAGATTTTCAAATGTTTTCAGTCATGCAGCCTGTATTATTTGTACTTTTGCTTAGTTTATCAGCTGGAATTTTTGAAGAGATAGCTCGTTTTATTGCAATGCGTTATTTTATGAAGCAACGAGATTGGCAGTCTGGCTTTTTATTTGGAGCAGGGCATGGTGGTATTGAGGCAGTGTTGATAGTTGGAATTCCGGTAATATCCTTATTATTGTCACAAACAGCCATTCAAAATGGCGACAGTTACTATTTCGGCGGTATTGAGCGCATCTTCGCGATGGTATTGCATATTGGGCTTTCCTTCATTGTATTGCAAGCTGTCGTCCAAAAGAAATTATGTTATGTTGTATATGCAATTTTCATCCATGGGACTGCAAATGCATTAGCGGGCATTATATCGCTATATGTACAAGGGAAAAGCGGGATCATTATGTCAGAAGTTTCAATAGCAATTTGTGCTTTACTTGTTTTTAGTTATAGTTTCATTTTAAAAAGAAAGGGTGTATGAAAATGAGAAGAATGTTACTTATTATTATAAGTGCTATCGCGGTGTTTGCACTTGCAGCATGTACCGGTAATAAAGTAGATGAAAGTACGTCTAAAAAATTTATTTCGAAAGCGGAAGAAGTTGTATCATTATTAAATGAGGCAAAATATAAAGAAGTGCATGAGAAATTTGATAGTAAAATGACAGCTGCATTGTCAGAAGAAAAGATGAAAGATCTTACACCTATAATCGAGAAAGCTGGTACATTCGAAAAAATTGAAAAACAATCGATTGAAGAAAAAGATGGTTTATATACGGTTATTCTTGTAGCGAAATATAGTAAAGAACAACGGACATTTATTATAACTTATAATGATAAAGAAGAAATAGCAGGTTTAGTTATTAAATAAAAAACAGATACAGTGGAAGTTCCCGCTGTATCTGTTTTTTTATTGATTTAACCAAATTATGGTTATTCATGCTAATATAAACACATAGCTATAGAGAAGGGGTGTGTTAGTATGAAAACTGAAATAGTTCCTAAAAAGAAGTACAGTATAATAAGCTACATATCTTTACTCATCGGCGTTTTCTGTTTTCTGTTCGTTTTTATAACACCGACAAGGATAGCCAATGCAGGTAATATAGTGGGGGATTATATTACAGTTGCCCTCACAGTTGCAGGTATCATACTTTCTGTCATTACGATGACGAAAAAAAACGAGAAGAAGGGAATTGCTATTCTTTCATTCATACTGTCCTTATCATTCTTTATATTTTGGATCATCGCGATTATTTTAGTTTTGACTGGTCGAGTTAGTTTTGCGCCATAATGCCGAATAAAAAGAGTCCTTCATACGAGAAGGACTCTTTTTATTCGGTATCTTCTGGTTGATATTCTAAAATATCCCCTGGTTGGCATTCTAACGCTTTACAAATAGCATCTAAAGTTGTAATTCTAATTGCTTTTGCTTTTCCATTTTTTAATATAGAAAGGTTAGCCATTGTAATACCAACCTTCTCTGAAAGTTCAGTTACACTCATTTTACGTTTCGCTAACATTACATCAATATTAATTATTATTGCCATGTTATTCACCTCAGACCGTTAAATCATTTTCTGATTTTATATCTATCGCATCTTTTAAAAGTCTTTGGAGAACGGCAGCAAAGACTGCGATAACCATTGAAGCAAAGATAAGGATCATTCCAATTATAATAATACCTGGCGCGTCATCTCTCTCTGCTACAAGATAGAAAAGTGGCATGCCTACTGCATATAATATACTAATTGTAACAGCACATTGTTTTATCTTTTTTAAAGCTCTAACAGATAATTTTGAGAAGGCGTTACCATTGTCAATGTAGCTTACAAGTTTAAAGGCTTGATATAGAGCAAAATAAAAAGGTATCACTGTTGCATATAGATTGATTAAAACAAGATATTTTATATATGCGATATCCGGGTACAATTTCGCTGCATAATTCCCGATATTAGGAATTAAAAATATACACAAAGCAAGAACAGGAATACCGATAAGGATGATTGCTGTCTTTAAAAAGAGTGTTGATCCTTGTTTCATATAAAGCACCTCATTTTTAAATTATCTTTTTAATTTAACACGAAATTTATCGTTTAACAATAAATTCTTATTTATTTTAATCGGATTTTTATTGATAAATAAATTTTAGGGAAGAGAATGATAAGACGGTTTTATAAAATAGGTGTGGTCCCAAGTTATTTGAACATAAAAAGCTATGATAGGTAGCGTTCGTTGCCTTACTAATAAAAGAAAGTGAAGGTAATGATTGTTAGCTTCATGAAAATTGGGGACTAATAAAACATATATAAATGAATGTAAAACATACGGAGGAACAACAATGTCGAATTTGGGTTTACTGATGAAGAAGTTACTGTTAGTAGGAACAATCACACTAAGTATGTTATGTACTGAAAGCATGATGAATTATTATTCGGTGGAAGCGAAAGTGAAAAAAGTAGAACGGCAACCGAAAAATGTAATCATAATGGTTATGGACGGAACGAGTTCTTCAGCAACGACATTAGCTCGTTTGTATAAAGGGAAACCACTTGCATTAGATGAAATGGTAACAGGAGGAGTTCGTACATATTCGGCGGAATCAGCTATAACAGACTCAGCCCCAGCAGCAACAGCTTTAGCGACTGGGAATAAATCGAATTCAGGATATGTAGGTGTATTACCGTCTATTGTAAGTTCACCTGGCTTAAAACCAATAAAAAAAGAGGACAAGTTACGGCCAGTTGCCAATGTTCTAGAAGGTGCCAAACGTACTGGTCGCGCTACTGGAATTGTTGCTACAGCTGAAATTCAGCATGCTACTCCTGCTGGATTCTCCGCACATCATGTGAATCGTAAAAATTTTGAAGTGCTCGCGGAGCAGCAAGTGTATCAAAATATAGATGTCGTATTAGGCGGGGGAAAAGCGGCACTTCTCCCTGTGAAAAGTAGTGGAATTCGAAAAGATGGTGAAGATTTAATAGAAGTAATTCAAAACAAAGGATACGAATTTGTGGAAACGAAAGAGGCATTATTGAAATCTAAATCTAATAAAATTTGGGGCTCTTTTTCACATAATGCCTTAGCTTTTGATATGGATCGTGAAGCAACAAATCCAAAGCAACCAACGCTTTCGCAAATGACGGAAAAAGCAATTGAAACGCTATCAAAAGATAAAGACGGATTCTTTTTATTTGTGGAAGGAAGCAAGCCAGACTGGGCAGCTCATGTGAATGATCCAATTGGGATGATTAGTGATGTATTGGCATTTGATAATGCCGTTGCAGAAGCATTAAAATTTGCAAAAAAAGATGGTAATACGATGCTAATAGCCGTAGCTGACCATGGTAACAGTGGTATTTCTATTGGCAATATGAATACGACAAAAGGATATAATACTACGCCGGTCTCTGCATATATTGATCCATTGAAAAAAGTGAGAATGACTCTTGAAGGGACTATAAATAATTTGAAATCTGATTTATCAAATGTAGAAGATGTAGCTAAGTTATACGGCTTGGATCATTTAACTTATGGTGAAAAAGAGAGGTTACAAGCGGCTAAAAAGAAAATAGATGTAGGTCCAATTTTCACTACATTATTGGCTAACCGCGCGAACATAGGCTTTACAACAGGAGGCCATACTGGTGAGGATGTATTTTTATATTCTTACGGTCCTCAAAAACCATGCGGTTTGATCCAAAACACGGATGTTGCGAAGACGATGGCGAAAGCGATGGGCTTTAACTTAGAAGAAGTAACAAACAAATTATTTGTAGAGAGTGAATTAGCTTTTAAGCAGAATGGTGCAACTGTAACAATAGATAAAACTGATGTAGCGAACCCTGTACTCATAGTAAAACATAATAATGTAACAGCTCAATTATTTGTTAACAAAAATATAATTCGTATTAAGAATAAAGATTATGAACTAGGAAGTGTTGTTGTAGAAAGCAATGGTAAGTTCTATGTACCAGAAGAAGCAAGCCGTTTATTCATAAAGCATTCTCTTTAAAAAAATGCCAATTCCTTAGCTACTACTTAGGAATTGGCATTTTTTGTGTAGATGAGATTTCACTCGAAAAAAAGAGGAAAGAGAATCACAAATTCTAGAGTGAACTTCCTGTAAATTTACCTATTTTATGTTTTTCACCCTAGAAAAAATATTTCTCAACATTTTAGCACTTTAAAAAGATTGAATATTCGTATTATAACGAATATTATATTGCTATCGGCAAAAAACGATAATTTGCAGACACTGGGGAGGAAATACATTGAAAAAGAAAAAGAAATTAAAACCTTTAGCGGTATTAACAACAGCAGCCGTGCTAAGTAGTACATTTGCTTTTGGAAGCCATGCAGCATATGCTGATGCGCCACCATCTCTACCAATTGATGAGCATTTAATACCGGAGGAGCGATTGGCAGAAGCACTGAAGCAAAGGGGAGTAATTGATGAATCTGCATCACAAGCTGAGACATCAAAGGCTGTCGAAAAATATGTTGAGAAAAAGAAAGGGGAAAACCCTGGAAAAGAAATCTTGACAGGAGATAATCTTACGCAAGAAGCTTCAGATTTTATGAAAAAAGTAAAAGATACAAAAATGCAGGAAAATGAACAGGCGCAGCAGCCCGAAGTAGGACCAGTAGCTGGACAAGGTGCAGGATTGAACCCAGGAAAATTAAATGGAAAAGTACCAACTACACCAGCGAAGCAAGCTGAGTACAATGGGGCTGTTCGAAAAGATAAAGTACTTGTGTTACTCGTAGAATTTAGCGATTTTAAGCATAATAATATTGATCAAGAACCGGGTTATATGTATTCTAAGGACTTTAATCGTGAACATTATCAAAAAATGTTATTTGGTGATGAGCCATTTACGTTATTTGATGGATCAAAGATTAATACATTTAAACAGTATTATGAAGAACAATCTGGCGGAAGCTACACAGTTGATGGAACTGTAACGGAATGGCTTACTGTTCCAGGAAAAGCGTCAGATTATGGTGCTGATGCGGGAACTGGTCATGACAATAAAGGTCCTTTAGGCCCAAAAGATTTTGTGAAAGAAGCATTGAAAGCAGCGGTAGCAAAAGGCATTAATTTAGCTGATTATGATCAATTTGATCAATACGACCAAGATGGTGATGGAAATAAAAATGAGCCAGATGGAATCATTGATCATTTAATGGTAGTACATGCAGGCGTGGGTCAAGAAGCTGGCGGTGGTAAATTAAAAGATGATGCGATTTGGTCTCATCGTTCAAAACTAGGCTCAAAACCATATGCGATTGATGGTACGAAATCTTCTGTTTCGAACTGGGGCGGCAAGATGGCTGCATACGATTATACAATTGAGCCTGAAGATGGAGCAGTTGGTGTGTTCGCGCATGAGTACGGTCATGATTTAGGATTACCAGATGAATATGATACAAAGTACTCTGGACAAGGTGAACCTGTTGAATCATGGTCTATTATGAGCGGCGGTAGTTGGGCTGGAAAAATTGCAGGAACAGAGCCAACAAGTTTCTCACCACAGAATAAAGAATTTTTCCAAAAGAATATGCAGGGTAACTGGGCGAATATCGTTGAGGTAGATTACGATAAACTGCGCACAGGAATCGGTACAGCAACATATTTAGATCAAAGTGTTACAAAATCAAAACGACCAGGAATCATTCGAGTTAACTTACCAGACAAAGATATAAAAAATATCGAATCGGCATTTGGTAAGAAGTTTTATTACAGCACAAAAGGAAATGATATTCATACAACACTTGAGACACCAGTATTTGACTTAACAAATGCAAAAGACGCTAAGTTTGATTATAAGGCATTTTATGAACTGGAAGCGAAGTATGATTTCCTTGACGTAAATGCGATTGCAGAAGATGGAACGAAGACGCGAATTGATAGAATGGGCGAAAAAGATGTAAAAGCCGGTATAGATACAACGGATGGTAAGTGGGTTGATAAATCATACGATTTAAGTCAATTCAAAGGAAAGAAAGTAAAATTACAATTTGAGTATGTAACAGATATTGCGGTAGCTTATAAAGGATTTGCGTTAGACAATGCAGCATTAACTGTAGATGGAAAAGTTGTATTCTCTGATGATGCAGAAGGCCAGCCAGCAATGACGCTAAAAGGATTTACTGTGTCGAACGGATTTGAACAGAAAAAAAATAACTACTATATTGAGTGGCGAAATTATGCTGGATCTGACACGGCGTTACAACATGCACGTGGTCCAGTATTTAATACAGGAATGGTTGTTTGGTATGCGGATCAAAGCTTTACAGATAACTGGGTAGGCGTTCATCCAGGCGAAGGATTCCTTGGGGTAGTTGATTCTCATCCAGAGGCAATTGTAGGAACATTAAACGGACAACCAACTGTGAAGAGCAGTACGCGTTATCAAATTGCCGATGCGGCATTCTCATTTGATCAAACGCCAGCATGGAGAGTAGATTCACCAACTCGCGGTATCTTTGATTATAAAGGATTATCAGGAGTTACGAAATTTGATGATTCTAAGCAATACATTAATAGCGTTATTCCAGATGCCGGACGTAAGTTGCCGAAACTAGGATTGAAGTTTGAAGTAGTAGGTCAAGCTGATGACAAGTCTGCGGGTGCAGTTTGGATCCATCGCTAAAATAAAATGAAAAGGAGCTGTCATAAGTTGGTGAAACCTGACTTGTGGCAACTCTTTTTTCTTGTGAAAAAGTTCTCTGCTTTTTTATGTATTTATTGGAAAAAAATAGATGTCTCTTTTATAAATGAAATGATCCATCAGTCCAATTATAGAAGCCTTTTTGGCCGTAAGTAATTTGTAAGTAATGAGTAAGAAAAAAGAAATTTTTATAATATATAATATTTATTACAGTTACTTTTAACACCTGATACTAATAGTATGCTATAATGTGAATTAGCAACAAAAAGGAAAGGAATAAGAACAATGACATTAGAAAATACTAAAAATTTAAAAAAACAAGTTGCTCCATATGAAAAATCAACGATTAAAAAAAGTGTGTGGCAACTTATTAACACAGTCGTGCCATTTGTTATTTTATGGTACCTTGCTTATAAAAGTTTGTCTGTTTCTTATCTGTTAGCATTAGTTCCATCTCTGTTAGCTGCTGGTTTTATGACACGAATTTTCATAATTTTTCATGATTGTACCCATTATTCATTCTTTAAAAGTCGACCTGCCAATAGAATAGTAGGGACATGTATGGGTGTGTTAACGTTATTCCCATTTGATCAATGGGGACATGAGCATGCTATTCATCACGCTACAAGTGGTAATTTGGATAAGCGGGGTACAGGAGATATTTGGACGCTTACGGTGGATGAATATGTGGCTGCGCCATTTAGACTTCGTTTAGCATATCGTTTATATCGCAATCCATTCGTAATGTTTGGATTAGGCCCGATTTATGTTTTCTTGCTTAAAAATAGATTTAACCGAAAAGGTGCTAGACAGAAAGAACGTATGAATACTTATTTGACGAATATTATAATCGTTGCTGTAGTAGCAATACTTTGCTGGGGAATTGGATGGCAATCGTTCCTGCTAGTACATGGTACGATATTCTTAATAGCAGGTTCAGTAGGGATTTGGCTGTTTTACGTACAGCACACATTCGAGGATTCTTACTTTGAAGAGGATAAAGATTGGGAATATGTGAAAGCAGCTGTAGAAGGAAGTTCATTTTATAAACTTCCAAAAATCTTGCAATTCCTAACTGGTAATATTGGATTCCATCATGTTCACCATTTAAGTCCAAGAGTACCTAACTATAAACTAGAAGAGGCACACAATAATACGCTTCCATTAAAAAATGTACCAACGATTACTCTTGCTACAAGCTTACGATCACTCCGTTTCCGTCTTTGGGATGAGGAAAGTAACAATTTTATTAGCTTTAAAGAAGTCAAAAAAATAATTAAAAACAATGTTTCTGTTCGGGTGAAATCTGAACTATAATTTTATCGGCTATAAAACTCCCCTTAATCATTTTCGATGTAAGGGGAGTTTTTGTTATATATAACAGATATCGAGGACGTGGAATACTCATGTGTAGGTATAAATATAAGAAGACGGTAATTTTATTATGTAAATAAGATGAATCATCATAATTTTTTTATTGTGAAGGACATCGTACATATATAATGGAAAGCAGAAGGTAGATGAAAGTATTGAATAGAACACATACAACGTAATAAAATAATTCTTTCAAAAGAAAGGGGACATGAAAGATGTTGAAATTACATGGAAAATACAATGAAGCGAAAGTATTTACGAATAACGTTGATGAGACTGCGACTGGGCAGATTATTGATCTTTGTAACCAAGAATTCGTAAAGAATAGTCAAATTCGTATTATGCCAGATACACATGCAGGAGCAGGTTGTACGATTGGGACAACAATGACAATACAAGATAAAATTGTTCCTAATCTTGTAGGGGTAGACATTGGGTGTGGAATGGAAGTTGTTGTGATTGATAAGAAAAAAGAAGAAATTAATTTCGATTGTTTAGACGAAACAATTCGTAAATTTGTTCCAAGTGGTTTTCGTATCCGAGATAAAGAACATCGATTCTCAAAAATGATTGATTTTGATGGTGTAAAGGCGCCATATACATTACAGCGGGCTCAAAAAAGTATAGGTACTCTTGGAGGTGGAAATCATTTCATTGAATTAAATGAAGATGAAAAAGGGAATGTATATATTGTCATTCATAGTGGTTCTCGTAATTTAGGTAAACAAATAGCAGAGTATTACCAAAATTTCGCATATGAACAATTAATTGATGTTACATCAATGAAAGATGAGATTATTAAGAGATTAACTGAAGAAGGGAGAGCAAAAGAAATACAAGAAACTTTACGAGGAATTCAGAAGCCTAAGATTCGTAAAGAACTAGCTTATTTAGAAGGGCAAGGATTCAAAGATTATATGAATGACATGAATATTGCCCAAAAGTATGCTGCGTTAAATCGTAAAGCAATGATTGATGAAATTGTTACGAAAATGGACTGGAAAATTACGGATCAATTTACTACAATACATAACTATATTGACATGGAAAATATGATTCTACGAAAAGGTGCTATTTCAGCTCAGAAAGATGAACGAGTCATTATTCCAATTAACATGAGAGATGGTTCAATTATTGCATTTGGTAAAGGTAATCCAGATTGGAATTTTTCTGGTCCGCATGGGGCAGGACGTATCATGAGTCGTAAGAAGGCTAAAGAATCATTGAGTCTAGAGGAATTTCAAAATACGATGACAGAGGTGTGGACTACATCGGTAGTAGAAAGCACAATTGATGAGGCACCAATGGTATATAAGCCAATGGATGAAATTATCGAAAATACGAAAGAAACAATAGATATAAAGCACATTATTAAGCCATTATATAATTTTAAAGCGAATTAAAAGGGGTAAATAAGCAGCCAGAAAAAACTATTTTTCGCATCTTATGTTCGCAAACAATCTAATGAAGGGAAGTAGTTTCCTTTTATGGCGATGGGATACGAAAAAAAGTCGATTTCCTGTGGAGTTAAGAAATCGACTTTTTTATTTTGTGAAACGAAAGCAATCATTAGCTTAATAGCAAATGATTATTACCGTCTATTTTTCCCAAAGCTCAATTAGACGACCATCAGGATCTTTAATCCAAATAAACTTTCCGAACTCACTAATTTCTTCTTTCTTTTCAAGAGGTACACCAATTTGTTCAAGATGCTGAATAGTCTCATTCATATTATGTACTTGGAAATTTAACATCACTTGCTGTTCTGTTGGAAAATAATTATCATTTTCGGTAAAGAAAGAAAAAATAGTTTCATTTCCTAATTGGGGCTTAATCACAGTCCCATTCCAATTGTCTATTTCAATTTTCAACACTTCACTGTACCATTTTTTTATAACATCAATATTTTTAGTTCTCCAAAATATTCCCCCGAAACCTTTTATCATCGTACATAACCCCTGTCTATTTTAAAATTTTTTGGCATTATATATTCAATATATCAAAACAATAAGTGTAAGGAAAATTATTAACTTATAAACAGTAAGAAATCAAAATTGCTAGTAGCATTGACTGTTGAAACGATATAAATATCATCCTTCGCATAACTTGAAATCAAAGAAAAAGTGAAAAGGATAAAAGACCGCACATAAGGTGAAAGTCATGTGCGGTCTTTTATATATAAGTATAGTATTACATAGTCTCGCTAATTTTACTTTCACTACGAGTGTTTGTAGCAATTCTTTTCTTAACTTTAAAATGATAGTAAGTGTAGCAAAAGATGATAAATGGTACAGTGCAATAGATTCCAAGTCGTTGTTCAGGGATAAAGATAAGACTAATTAATATAATGCCATACAATCCAAAACCAAGAATTGGTACAAGTGGATAAAGTGGAGTTTTAAATTTTAAGTCTTCTAGTCTTCCACCGTCTGCTAAATAATGCTTACGGAAAAAGAATTGAGAGATACAAATTGACATCCAAACAATGATTGTTATGACGCCAGAAATGGAAATTAACCATAAGTAAACTGTTTCAGCAGCTACGACGCTTGTTAAAAGAGAAAAAGCAGAAATAGAAATTGTCAAAATTAAAGCGTTTAAAGGTATCCCTCGTGAAGATAATTTCTTTAAAAAGGCCGGAGCCATTTCATTTTTTGATAATGACCAAAGCATGCGAGTTGCAGCGTACAGTCCAGAGTTTGCGACAGAAAGAACAGCAGTAAGAATAACAAAGTTCATAATATCAGCTGCATAGGGAATACCTATATTATCAAAAACAGCAACGAACGGGCTTTTTGTTAATCCTGCTTCTTCCCAAGGAATTAAAGCAACAAGAACAAAAATTGCTAAGACGAAGAAAAACATCGTGCGCCATATAATATTTCTAATTGAACGAGGTAAAGTTTTTGCTGGATCTTCACTTTCACCTGCTGCGATTCCAACAAGTTCTGTACCTTGGAAGGAATAATTGACAGTAACCATTGTTAATAGTATGGCTGCAAGTCCATTTGGGAATAAACCGCCGTGATTTACGAAATTTGATAATAACGGGGCTGGTTCGTCGCCTTTTAAATCAATAAAACCGAACATAGCGGCGCCGCCAAGGATAATAAAAGCTATAATGGCAGATACTTTTATACTTGAAAACCAAAATTCTGTTTCTGCATAACTACGAGCAGATAATGCGTTAATAGTGAAGATTGTAACGCCAAATATTAAACACCAAACCCAGACGGGAATATCAGGAAACCAGCGCTGCATTGTAATGCCGGCAGTTGTAAATTCAAGACCGGTCGTATTCGCCCAGCTTAACCAATATAACCATCCGATCGTAAATCCAGTTGCAGGATTGATGAACTTAGTGGCATATTCCTGGAACGAACCTGAAACAGGCATGGCTACAGCAAGTTCACCAAGACAAAGCATAACGAAATACATTAATAATCCACCAGCCATAAAGGCAAGTACGGATCCACCAGGTCCAGCTTGACTTATGATAAAACCAGATCCGTTAAATAACCCCGTTCCAATCACACCACCGAGTGCAATCATGAATAAGTGTCTACTTTTCATCGTTCGTTTTAATTCATTGTTTGTATTGCTTACTTGCGTCATTGTTTTCCTCACTTTCGTAGTTGATAGAATGAAGTTCGATGTTTTTCCGTATTATGGAATGTATTCCGTGATGTGAAATCTTGTTATAATTTTCAGATAATTAAAAAGAAAAGTCAATATTTTTTTGATTGCGTTTTCAATTTATTATTAGCGACATATTTTTATTTTTAGAAAATTGAATAAATAGATTGATTTCATTTTAAATTTTTGTTAAATTGATAGGTAATTGAGCGTACTAGCATATTACAAGTCAAGTTGAGGTGAGTTATGGTACAGTCCATTGATCGAGCGATAAGTATTATAAAGTTGTTAAATTCTACTAATGAAAAAGAGTATTGGGCTATTTCTGATATAGCGGATAGAACACATCTCCCAGTTAGTACAGTACATAGATTACTTAATTCTCTAATCGAGCATGGGTTAGTTACGCAAATTGCAGAAACGAAACAGTACAAAATTGGGCCAATGTGGATGGAAATAGGATTACGTCAATTGGAGAAAGTAGACTACAGATCTGTAGCAAGAGAAGTGATGAAGCGGTTAGCCTCTGAAGTGGAAGAGAGTGTGTATTTAAATATTCCAAATGGAACGCATTCTATTATCATTGAAAGAATTGATAGCCCTTTAAAGATTCGAGTTATTGATAACTTAGGGGAACAGATTCCACTTTCAATTGGTGCTGCAAACAAAACAATGCTTGCCAATATGAAAATGAATGAAATGGAACATATTGTAGAACGTTTATTGTCTTCTTTACCAGAACAAAAGCGCATTCTTTTAGAGCAAATAAAGCAAATAAGAAATGAAGGATATGCGGTAAGTTATGGTGAAAAAACAGAAGGGACGGCTTCAGTAGCTGCACCGATTATCGGATTTAATCATAAAGTAGTAGGAGCATTAAGTGTTGGGTTAATTAGTCATCGCATTAATGATGATCGACTATCTTTTCTTATTAGTAAGGTAAAACAAGCAGCTCATGAAATATCAATAAAAATCGGCAGTACATCAGAACTATAATTTTGATAACTGTCGTCATTTTTTATTCATATACTGGAATTCATTTTCATAATGCGGAAAAATAGGGGGATTTATATGTCAAAGTGGCAATCAAAAGAACAATTAATTCAATTATTAAGTAGTCTTGTTGAAATTCCTAGTATTACAGGTACAGAAGCTGAAGTAATATTGCCAGACCTTGTTGTGGAACAATTATCTGATTTACAGTACTTTAAAGAAAACCCGCAGTATTTGCAAAAAAATCCGACGGGAGACGGACGATATTTTGTTACAGCCCTCGTAAAGAAAAGCGATAGTACAAAAAATACAGTAATTCTAGTTAGTCACTTTGATGTTGTAGATGTACAAGATTACGGAGTGTGGAAAGAAGATGCATTCAACCCTAAAAAGTTAACGTCTATGTTTTATTCTCATAAAGATGAACTACCAGATCATGTACGTGAGGATATAGAACAAGGAGATTGGTTATTTGGTAGAGGAACAATGGACATGAAATGCGGCCTTGCGTTACAAATGGCGATGATTGAGCAAGCTTGTGAAGAAAGATTTGATGGGAATGTACTTTTATTAGCTGTTCCAGATGAAGAAGTAAACTCTGTAGGGATGAGAGCTGCTGTTCCAAGACTACTAGAGTTAGCAAGAGAACATAACTTGGATTATAAAACGGTATTAAATTCAGAGCCTATGTTTTCACGACACCCTGGTGACCAAAATAAGTATATTTATACTGGTACTATTGGTAAAGTGTTACCTGGATTTCTTTGCTACGGAAAAGAGACACATGTAGGTGAACCATTTGCAGGCTTAAATGGGAGTTATATGGCTTCATTAATAACAGCAGAATTAGAGTTGAATACAGACCTTTGTGATATTGTAGAAGGGGAAGCGAGTCCTCCGCCAACTAACTTACTTCAAAGGGACTTAAAGGAGGATTATTCTGTCCAAATTCCGCATCGTGCCGTTACATTATTTAATTTGTTTTTACTAGAAAAATCAATGACAGATGTCGTTTCATTGTTACGTCAAAAAGTAACGAAAGTAGCAGAGAAAATAGAAGAATCATATGAAAAGCAAGCATATCGTTTTTCTAAATATAATCCGTTTATACCGCCTAATATGAAAGTAAATGTATTAATGTATGAAGAGCTTATCGCTTATGCAATTGAACAACATGGGCAAAAGAAAATAGATGATATTCAATCTAGTATAATAAAAAATAGAGAAGATAAAGATGATCGTGCAGTAACGATTGATTTAGTAGATAAATTAGCTATTTTATGTAAAGAAAAGGCGCCGATGATTGTACTTTTCTTTGCTCCGCCATATTATCCAGCTGTAAGTTCACGCAACAACCCGTTAATTAAAGAAGTAGTTGCAGAAATGGAAAAGTATGCACACTACAATCATAACATTACATTTGAAAACCAAAATTATTTTGGAGGAATTTCAGATTTGAGCTATGTGGGTTTACAGAATCCACTACATTCAATGAGCTCTCTTGTAGACAATATGCCATTGTGGGATAAAGGTTACTCGATTCCGCTTCAGGAACTAGAAGAGTTTGACGTTCCAGTATTAAATATGGGGCCGGTAGGAAAAGATGCACATCAATGGACAGAACGTCTAGATGTAAATTACGCATTTGAAACATTATTAGATATGTTACCGAAATGCATTGAAAAATTATTAGTTTCTAATAAAATTACACAAGCGTAGTAGGGAATAAGGAAGGGATAAAACTAAAATCTTACAAGAAGAGATAAATAAAATTATCTCAGTATAACCAAAAGAACGGACAAACTCAAATATATATGAGTTTGTCCGTTTATCATTTAGTGAAAGCGAGATAGTATGTAGTCCACAATTTATCAACTAAATTCATAGCTAACGTGATCTCTTTTATCGTTTTATTTTTTTGTTTGACCAGACAGTTCAATAGACTTTTGCGTACAGCGCTGCATAGCTGAAATTATGGCTGTTCGTAAGCCTTTTTCCTCTAATGTTGCTACAGCCTCTATCGTTGTTCCACCAGGAGAACAAACCATATCTTTCAATTCACCTGGATGTATTCCTGTTTCTAGTACCATTTTAGCAGAGCCTAATACAGCTTGAGCTGCGAATTTATATGCTTGATTTCTTGGCATACCGTCTAGTACAGCAGCATCTGCCATCGCCTCAATAATCATATATACGTATGCTGGTGAAGAACCACTTACTGATGTAACAACATCCATTAATTTTTCACTTACGATTTCTGCTTGACCAAAGCTATTGAAAATGTTTAGCACATCTTCTAAATCTTTTTTTGTCACCATTTCATTAGGGCATAATGCAGACATTCCTTCTCCAACAAGAGCAGGGGTATTAGGCATTACACGTACAACTTTTAATTTCTTATCAAAAGATTCCTCTGTACTTTTGATGCTTTTTCCAGCAGCGATCGTTACGACGATAACGTCGTTTTTGATTACTTCTTTTATTTCGTTAATGATTGATGCGTATAGGTCTGGTTTAATTGATAAAATTAAAATATCAGCATTTTTAGCTACTTCATTATTGTCAGTAGTTGTAGTTAGCCCATATTTTTCGTTAGCGTGTTTTAAATTCGTAGTGTTTAAATCCGAACAAATAACATGATTTGCAGACACTATCTTTTTGTTTAGCATCCCGCCAATGATAGCCATCCCCATATTTCCGCATCCGATGAATCCAATTTGTTTGTCCATAATTACTCAATCTTGCTCCTTTTATAATAAATTATTTCCTTTCGAAATTGTTATCTTAAAATAACAATAACATCTTCATGCAATATAAAGAAACATTCTAAGAGAATATATTTCTTTTTGCAACACCAAAAGTTAAAAATCAATTATATTCGACGTTATGTAAATATATACACTTTAATTTAAGGTTCTATATTGATGAATCTGAGTTAAATTTATCCCGCTTTAATGGGCAGTAAGAGGGGCTGCTGAAAATGCCGCGTGATTAAAGTTTCACTTTATATCGATTTGTATTTTCATTCAGTAGGGTAATAATCTCATACAAGTAATTTGCCGCTCTATTTATTTTTAAAATACCTCTTGACACCAAATTAAATTATATCGCATAATATAAAAAATTAAACCGAAAATCGTTGAAGGGAAATAGTACATATGTCTTCTTGCGAAAGAGAGTGGAATTCACCGGCTGAAAGATTCCTCGTATAGAATATATCGAACCTATCCCTGAGTCTTAAATGAAAGTTTAGGCGTTCGCCTGCGTTATAGGCGCCAAGTGGATATCTATGTATATCAATTAAGGTGGTACCGCGGAACAATGACCGTTTCGTCCTTTTTATTTTATTAAGGGCGAAGCGGTCATTTTTATTTTGCTCTTTAATAGGCCAGGTGCAGCATTGGTGAGAATAGAAGTCGCTGCACCTAGCAGAATGAATAAAAGTGTAATCTATAAAAAACTTTGATTTTAGACTTGGGGGATACAAAAGTGAAAAAACAACGAATTGTTGTAAAGATTGGGAGCAGTTCCTTGGCAGATAGTCACGGAGGAATTTCTAAAGAACAACTTTCAGATCACGTTGCCGCATTGGCTCGATTGAAAGAAGAAGGGCATGAAGTTTTGTTAATTACATCTGGCGCCGTCGCTGCAGGTTTTTCTGCTCTAGGCTATCCTAGCAGACCTGTGACAATTAAAGGAAAACAGGCTGCTGCTGCTGTTGGGCAAAGTTTGTTAATGCAGGCGTACACGGAGGAATTTCGTAAATATGACATCGTTACTGCGCAATTATTGCTGACGAGAAGTGATTTTTCTAGAAAAGAACAATATAGTAACGCTTACGCTACTTTAGGAGAATTACTAAACCGTTCTGCTCTTCCAATCATTAATGAAAATGATTCCATCTCTTTAGAGGAGCTAACGTTCGGAGATAATGATATGCTGTCAGCTTTAGTAAGCGGACTTGTTTCGGCAGATATGCTTATGATTTTTACGGATGTGAACGGTTTATATGACAAAAATCCTCAGAAAAATGCGGATGCGAAAAAATATTATTTCCTTCCTGAAGTTACAGAAGAAATTGCTTCACTTGCAGGAGATGCTGGGACCAAACTTGGGACTGGCGGAATGAAATCAAAAATTGATGCTGCGAAGACATCACTTTCTCTTGGCGTGAGTGTATTTATCGGAACAGGGCGTGGACAAGAGAAATTTGTAGATGTTTTAAAGGGCAAAGGTGATGGAACGTATGTGGGAAATACTCCTCAAAAAGAAATGAAGATGAACAAGCAATGGATCGCTTTGCATTCGCTTGTTAGCGGACAAATTGAAGTAGACGCCGGAGCAGCTACTGCTATCATTCAGCAAGGTAAAAGTCTTCTTCCTGCTGGCGTTACAAATGTGTCAGGATTTTTCAAAGTTGGTGATGTCGTAGAAGTTATGACGCAACAAGGGCGAGTCATTGGAAAAGGGCAATGCACATATAGCGCAGAGGAATTAAGAGTGGTAAAAGGTATGCAAAGCCAGGATATTCAAGCAAGAGGCGAAAGACATAATTATGAAGTCATTCACAGAGATTATTGGGTTTCACTTTAAGAGTAGTGATGTTAAAAAGGAGGAAATAAAAATGAATGAAGTGTTGGCAAAGGGAAAAAAAGCGAAAGAAATTGCTAGAGAACTTGTACTAAAATCTACAAATCAAAAAAATGAAGCACTTGCTGCCATTGCAGATCAGTTAAGAGTAGAAGTAGCTTATATTTTAGAGGAAAACAAACGGGATTTAGAAGCAGGTAAGGCGAAAGGATTTACTGATTCACTCCTAGATCGTCTAATGCTGAATGAACAGCGTATTATTGATATGGCAGAGGGGATTAAGCAGTTAATTGAATTACGTGATCCTGTTGGAGAATGTGTAAGTGAATGGGAGCGACCAAATGGACTATCTATTCAGGAGATGCGTGTACCACTTGGTGTTGTTGGGATGATTTACGAGGCAAGGCCGAATGTAACAGTGGATGCTGCTACAATTTGTTTGAAGACAGGAAACGCAGTTATATTACGTGGTAGTTCTTCTGCTATCCATTCTAACAAAGCTATCGTTGCTGTTATTCATCGAGCGCTCAAACAAACAAGCTTGCCTCCAGAAAGTGTACAGCTTATAGAAGATACAACGCGGGATAGTGCAAAGCAGTTGTTTACATTAAATGATTATCTAGATGTTCTAATTCCAAGAGGCGGCAAACAATTAATTGATACCGTAGTGAGAGAAGCGTCTGTTCCAGTACTTGAAACGGGTGCAGGAAATTGTCATATTTTCATTGATGAAACAGCGGATAAGCAAATGGCAGTTGATATTATTATAAATGCAAAAACGCAGCGTCCATCTGTATGCAATGCAATTGAAACGATTATACTTCATGAGAAGTGGGCGCAGCAATTTGGTAGCGAATTGTTTTTATCTTTGAAGGAAAAAGGCGTGGAATTACGTGGTGATCAAAAAGCACTGGCAATTGATTCTTCAATTGTACTTGCTTCAGAAGAAGACTGGGGTACAGAATTTTTATCACTCACGCTGGCAGTGAAAGTAGTTTCTTCTATAGAAGAAGCGATTCATCACATAAATACGTATGGATCTATGCATTCCGAAGCAATTATTTCAGAAAACGAGGGAAACGTTAGCAAATTCTTCACAGCTGTTGATGCAGCTGCGCTGTATCATAATGCATCAACTCGTTTTACTGATGGATCTGAATTCGGTTTCGGTGCAGAGATTGGCATCAGTACACAAAAGCTACATGTAAGGGGACCAATGGGACTTCCTGCATTAACTTCTACAAAATATGTGATTCGTGGAAATGGTCAGATTCGAAAGTAAAAATAAAAGACACTCAATTCGTTTGGGTGTCTTTTGTTTTAAAGATTATTCATTTACCATACAAATAGCCCAACAAGCATGGCACTTAATAAGGAAACTGCCATCCCGCTAACAAGAAGCTTCCAAACATTTTTACCGATTATGGCTGATTTTTCTCCGCCAAATAATGAATTGTACGTTCCGTAAATCATACCTACTGTACTAAAGTTAGCAAAAGAAGCTAGAAATGTAGTTGCAACTGCAATCGTATGAGGTTGTAACGACTTTAGATTCGATTTTAAATCCATCATGGCAACAAATTCATTCGTCGTTATTTTGATTCCCATTAATTCAGCTACATACATTGCATCATTACCTGATAAACCGAGTAAGAAAGCAAAGGGACTAAAGATAATGGAGAAGATTTTTTGAATTGTTAAACCTGTTACGACAAAGCTTAATATCCCGTTTAAACATGCAGTTAATGCTACATATCCAATGACCATAGCTAAAATAACGATAACCATATTCATCCCGACTAACATACTGTTTGAAATAGTAGAAAAGAAATCCTTTTTTTCATCTTTTGAAGGTGTATATACGACATCTTCTTCTTGCGTAACTTCCACAGGATTTAATACATTGGCCAAAATTAATGCGTTAATACAGTTTAAGGGGATTGCGCTGAAAATATATGTTGCCGGAACCATTGATAAATAAGCGCCAAGAATGGATCCGCTTACGCTACTCATACTCATAATTCCAAAAGTTAATAAACGATTTTCTTTTAAAACGGATAATTGATCACGGACAACCGCAAGTGCTTCCGTGTTTCCTAAAAACATCATTTGAATCGAAAAGAAACTTTCTAACTTTGGTAAACGAGAAATCTTTGAAATAACTGCACCTACTTTATCAATAATCCAAGTTAAGATTCCAAAATAAGAAAGAATATCAAAGAACGTGATAACGAAAATGATAGGAAGCAATGCACTAAAGAAGAAATCAACGGTTTGATTTTCCATAGCGGAAGGAAATGCGAACCGAATACCTTCATTGGCGCATGATAGTAGCCAACTGAAAAATGAAGCAATTTTATTAATGATAATACTGCCGAGCTTCGTGCCTAACATAAACCATGTAATAAAGAGCTCCAATATGATTAGAATAACGATTGGTCTCCATTTTATATGTTTTTTATTAGGCGAACATAGGAAAACGAATAAGATTACAATGAAAATCCCTAACATATTTAATATGAAATGCATCTCAACAACTCCTTGAGAGTTATTATTTGTATATAAAAAAGCTCCTATTCTTCTTAATTTAGAATGGATGTGTTTCAACTAAAATTTTGTTGATTCTAAAAATATAGAAGGTGAAATTCGATAAAAATAGAATTTAATATATAGCAAACAAGGAGGGGATAAAAATGGAGGTCTATCACATAAAGAGTAGAAAGAGGGAAACTTATAACGTTCAAGTGAAGTATTCGATACTTTTCGAATGTGCACTAGGTATTGCGGCAATTACTCATAAAAGGTTAATCGATACACTTGAAAAGAGTCAAAATGAATGGGAAGAAGTTAAGGAATCATTAACAGAAGAAATGAGAGAGCACTTACAGTTTGTAGAAGAACATAATACGTGGAAAGCGTTGCTTCAGTTATTGTATGAAGGAGAGTTTCAGGATTTATCACAGTTTCATGCTAAAATCGATTCGCTTTCAGAAGAAGATTTGAAGTATATATGTTTACCGTTTTTAGGCGAGAAGTATGAAGGGAAAAGACATTTAGCAGCAAGTGGAGACGTAACTGCAATACATGAACTAATGGAACTGACACATGATCATCAGTTTTTCTCCGCCTATATTCATTTTATATGTGATGTTCATGTACAAGTGCTGAAATCCCATTTAATCGCTGTTATGACAGGATGGTATGAGAGTGTTATTCAGAAAGAGGAAGAGCAAATACTAACTATATTAAAACGAGATTATGAAGCGAAAAATGAAATGAATAAAAAGATGAAACCAGAAGAGTTTGTCGAGTGGGCGACTGGCGGCGTGAACTATATGCCAGAGCCAAGTGTTCACTACGTACTTCTTATACCGCAAATGACATACAGACCGTGGAATATTGAAGCGGATATTGAAGATACGAAAGTATTTCATTACCCAGTCGCAAACGAAAGCATCCATCCTGAAGATCTGTATGAACCGAATTATTTTTTAGTTCAAAAACATAAAGCACTTGGGGATGAAGCGAGATTACGCATTGTAAAAATGTTGTTCGAAAAAGAACGAACATTGCAGGAAATTACAGAAAGATTACAACTCAGTAAATCGACTGTACACCATCATTTGAAATTGTTACGTGCAGCGAAGTTAGTTGATATACATGATGGGAAATATGTATTAAGAAAGAAAGCAGTACAGTCATTAGCGAAAGAATTAGATGCGTTTTTAAATAGATAATATGCAACTAGAATGTACATAAAGGGAGGAATTTAATAGAAAAGTTGGTGTATGAAATTGAAAAATATGTTGAAAAATCGTTCGTTTTTTTTCATGTGGATTGGTAGCGCGATTTCAGAATTGGGCGGGAGCTTCGGAACGTTATGTAATTCGATTCTTGTTTACGAATTAACAGGGTCAAAAACAGCATTAAGTAGTATGTGGTTACTATATTTTATCCCATCGCTCATACTGCAACTTATAAGTGGTCCATTTATTGATAAATGGAGCCGGAAGTGGATTATGATTTTTTCGCAATGGGTGCGAGCTTCGGTTTTCTTATTGCCGTTAGTCATGTTATTTACTAGTAGTATAGAAGTTTGGCATGTGTATGTCGTACAAATTATAATCGGGCTTATTACGCCGCTATATACACCTGCAAGTCAAGCAATTACACCGAGTATTGTAAGTAAAGAACAGCTTCAAGGCGCAAATGCATATATTGATGGAATGGCTCGACTTATGATGTTTCTTGGACCAATTTTAGGCGGAGTAGCCGTCCATTTGATTGGAGTAGAACTTACACTATCTTTCGTATGTATTTGTCTATTTGTTAGTGGCGCTTTTTTACTCTATATAAAAGAAAAGAGAACAACACAATCCATTCGGAAAACGTGGCTAGAACAGTTTCTTCACGGTTTTACATATTTTTTCACAAAACCAGTTATCGTTTGGCTCGGTGTCTTTCTTACTTTCGTGCAATTTGGGGTCGGGGTAACGCTGGTTACAAATCTTCCTTATATAAAAGATGAGTTGTCAGCAGGGTATGCGGAGTTTGGTTATTTTATGGCAGGTTTCCCGTTTGGCTATGTAATTGGATCTATACTAGTCGGAAAAATAACATATAAAAGCCGGCGTATACTTATGCTTGGTGGATTGTTTATAGGAGGACTAACATACATTTCTCTAGGGTTCAATCATAGTATAGTAATTGCGGTGTTCATTGAAGTAGTTGCAGGCATTTGTATTTCATTTTTCAATGTTCATAACACAACAATTTGCCAACAAATAGTACCAAACAATATGATAGGACAAGTATTTTCAGTGCGTTTATTTTTCATACGATTCGCTATGCCGTTAGGTGTTTTATTAGGAGGCATACTAAGTGAAATGTGGGGAATAAGAGCACTATACTTTATTATCGGTGCGATTATATGTGTTACTTCTTTAATAGGATTATTACTTCCGTATTTCAAATTTTTAGATGAAGCTGTTGAAAAGAAAACAGCATAATTTAAACAATTAAAACTTTTTAATTGAAAATAATTATCATAATCAACTATAATGGAAGAATACTAGTATTCGTATTAAAAAGAGGGAGTGGAATAAATGTTTATCGAAACAAAAACATTTACAGTAAAAGAAGGTACATCAAATATAGTTGTAGAACGTTTCACTGGAGAAGGTATTATTGAAAAATTTGAAGGATTCATCGACTTAAGTGTTCTTGTGAAAAAAGTAAGACGCGGAGATGAAGAAGTTGTCGTTATGATTCGCTGGGAATCTGAAGAAGCATGGAAAAACTGGGAAACAAGTGAAGAACATTTAGCAGGGCATAGAGCGAGTCGTGGCAAACCAAAACCAGATCATATCATTAACGTTGATCACGCAGTTTATTATGTAAAATCATCGAAAGCGGCTTATCAACAGTCGTAATATATAGTTAAAGTTAGAGGATATTTGTTTAGTAATAAACAAATATCCTCTTTTTTTGATTTATAGTAAAATATGGATGTAAAGTATATTCAATTGTTTAGTTATAAATGGAGGTAAATGAAGTGGAAAAAATGTTTGGAGGTTACAAATGTTAGAAGCACAGACATCTATTAAACATGAACAACATAAAAAATTAGTGCAAACAATAGTAGCTGAAATCTTATCAATAGATAAGGTAACTGGATGTATGCTTATCGGATCTGTCGCAAGAGGTGATGCATATACTGATTCGGATTTAGACTTATATATTCTGTTAGAAGACGGACAAAAGAAGAAGTTTCATTCTGAAACGAGAGAAGCAATTTTAGTTGAATATAAGTATGCAGACATCAATCAAATACTAGTAAACTTTAAAAACAATCCGATGGAACTATACTCATTTTTAGAAGGGGAAATTTTATTTGATAAAAGCGGCGAGTTGAAAAGGTTAAAGGAGATAGCTACCTATGAATTTGAAAACTATCGTGTTTCTAGCGACAAAGTGAAAGGTATTTCTCATTGGTTGCATAGTTCACTCATTAAAATTCAGTCTGCTTTAAAAGCAAATGATGAGTTAAAATCTTCATTCATCGTTCATACGTCAACTTGGACATTGATAGAAGGGATATGGGCTATTAATAACAAACCTACACCGCCAGCAGGATCTGTTTTAAGGTATATTCAAGTGCTGCCTAATAAACCAATTCAATTGGAGGCAGTACTTCATAAACTATTTTTAGGGAATACGACAGAGCGTATCTCTTCAGCAATTTTCTTGATTGAGTGGGTTTTATACAATTTGAAAAGTAAATAATATGGCTATTTTATTTAGGTATATTAATATTTCATGTCGAATGGTTCATATACTGCATTCATTAAAAAATCGTTCTAGGCTACAGAAAAAAGTATTAGACTATAAAGCATAGTCTTAGACTGAACGCTTGAATATCTTTCCCTACATATTTAAGTATTATGAAAATGAGTCTACATACCCTCTGCTTAAAAGGAGATGAGTGAATGAAGTTAAATCATTTAAATCTATGTGTTGATGATTTATCAGAAGCAAGACATTTCTTTGAAACATTTTTTGATTTTCAATTTTTGGAGCAAAAGGGAAAGGCACTAGTAGTGATGAGTGACGAGAGTGGATTTTTACTTGTGCTAAGCGACCCAAAAGCATTTAAGGGGAATAAGGAAGTTATGTATCCTGAAGCTTTTCATATTGGTTTTTTAGTGGATACTTCAAATGAAGTTGATCAAGCATATAATCGTTTAGTAGCTGGAGGCATTGAAATAGAAAAGGCACCGTATGCAATGAGAGGAAGTAGTTATGGTTTTTATTTTTCAATGTTTAATGGATTGTTAATTGAAGTGTCCTGCCTTGACTATAAAGATGGTAAGAAAATTCAATAGCGATTAACAAGGGTAATTGTTTGATGGTGTATATATACCCCTTATCCAGTTTGAAAGGGGCTTAATCATTTTAAGGGACATAAAAGTAAAAACAAACGAATTTTAGTCATGAAAATGGCTTGTGAGACAGCTTCTTTATTAATCTATCTTAATTTCAAATTCAAGCACAGTTTGATCTTTCCTAAACGGCATATTGAGTTCTTTAAATCGTAAGCTTATTCCAGACAAATTATTAGGAAGGGCAGGAGATATAACGAAATGATGACTAAAATGTCCATCAGTGCCGCCACCACCTTCCGGCCAGCAGTCATATGTATCATCTATTGATAATTGGAAGAAACTATGAGGCTTATTTTCATTAAAAACTTCATCAGTGGAATCCCAATCGCTATATAAATAAACTACACTAGCATTTGCGTATTGCCGAATAAAAGTTACGGTATACATGATACCTTTATGTTCATACGTTTTAAAAACAGGTATATGTTTTTGGAATTTTGTTGGTTCAACGCGAGGTTTAAATTCACCTTCGTCCATCATGGAAGAGAATAGTGAATTTAGATAGTCTGGATAAAATCCGTACTGCTTTGCCCATTTATAAATAGCTTTATCATGTGGAAAACCTGGATCACCACCTGAAAGTTCTTTCCGTTCTTTTAATAGGGCACAAATTTTTTCATCGATAGTATATAAACTTTCATCGTAATAATCAGTAGGGCGTTCAAAACTCATTCGTTGCATAATCATTCCTCCTTTTCTTTATTTTAACAAAAAAAGAAAGGAGGATACATTTTAAAGTTTAAAATCATTCATAAATCAAATATTGTAGATTTAAAATGAAGTCTGATAACAAGGTCTATTTTGCAGAGAGATTGCTTATGCATAAAATAATAATAATGTATGAATCAAGCAGGTATCCCATTTGGTAAAGTACGAAACTATTATAAGTAGTGCAGTGATATGAATAGGAGGTTACGGCTATGACAGCAGTATTTAAAGATATGGCGTTCCAGTTAAAAACGGAACGACTCGACCTGAATATGTGGGAGGAAAATGATGCAGTCTGGCTGAGAAAATTAATTGGTGAACGTGGTGTGGATATGCCAACTGTTGACTCTGTTCGTAGTAATCTTATCGAGATGCGCAAAAAAGCAGCTGAAAATGGTATTTCTCTTCTTACTATACGAAGGCGAGAAGAAGGAGATTTCATCGGATACTGTGGCTTAATTATCGGTCGTGCCACGCTTGAAGAGCCGGAGATTGCATACGAATTGTTCCAAAGTGCTCATCGTAAGGGGTATGCGACAGAGGCAGCATCAGCAGTGCTGGAAGCTGCGATTGCTACGGGGCGTAAAAGACTTTGGTCAACTGTAGGCGCTTGGAATACTGCGTCTTTCCGGGTATTAGAAAAGATAGGGTTTAAGCGGCACCACAGTACGTGGGGGGAACGCGGTGAGATTGTTTGGAACGTACGCGATCTGTAGAAATTTGATCCAATTCAGAACAAAAAAATGTAAAAGAAAGCCTCTATGTTAGGTTACTTAGTAATCTAACATAGAGGCTTTTCCTTATAGTAAGTATTGATTTTGTTTATCTTTTAGCTTAATTTTTTACATCTTCAAATAATTGGAGTGCCTCTTTCACATTCAATCCATTCTTTACAATACCGTGTATCGCTTGAATCATCGCAGCAGGATGTTCAGATTGCCATATGTTCCGGCCCATATCTACGCCAATTGCCCCTTCTTGCAGTGCATTGTACGTAATGTTTAATGCGTCTTCAATAGAATCTAGTTTTGGTCCACCAGCAATTACGACTGGGGCAGGGCAAGTGCTCGTTATTTTTTCGAATCCTTCGCAGTAATACGTTTTAATAATGTCAGCTCCCATTTCAACACATACGCGGGAAGCGAGTGCTAGAAAGCGAGCTTCACGTTTTTGTAATTCTTTCGCAACAGCGGTTATGCCGAGTACTGGCAGACCGTAATCGTGAGCTTCTGAAACTACATTTGCGAGATTTGAAACTGTTTGTGTTTCATAATCGGATCCGACGAAAACAGAAACGCCGACGCCAATTGCGTTTTGTTTCACTGCTTCTTTTACAGGTGTAACAATTGTTTCATTCGCTAAGTCTTTACCGACGACAGTAGCTCCGCCTGATACACGCATAACCATTGGTGTGCTGCAGTTTTCAGGAATACAGGAACTAAGTACACCGCGCGTTAAAAAGAGGGAATCCGTATAAGGAAGTAAGTTTTTAACTGTTTCAAGTGGTTGTTCTAGCCCGTGAATTGGTCCTAAAAAGTAGCCGTGATCTATCGCTAACATAACCGCTCTGCCATCAGGTAAAATGGTATTTAATCTATTTTTGAATCCCCAAGTCATTTAAAATCACTCCTTCGTTAATGTTGGATTTTCCGTTTGTACCGTATCTTTATTTGGTAAATGTGGTGACTTAATAAAAACTGCTTTAAAAGGTTTGTTAGAATGGTTAATTAAATAGTGAGATTCATGAGGGCGAACTTGCAACACATCGCCTTGTTTAATTGGCACTCTTTCGTTATTCACATAGAAATCTATTTCACCTTCTAAAGCATAAAAGACTTCCTCACAAGTTGTATGATAGTGGTTTTGAAACTCTTGCCCAGGCTGAATGACAACAAGGCCAAGATCAATATTCGGACCTTGTATTAAATATTTCGGTCCGTTATCACCGAAGCGATAGGAAAAGTCATTTTCATTCGCTTTTAACATACATTTCACTCCTTTATGTAATGTGTTACAGAGCACCAGGCGCAATCCACATATGTGAGGTGAGCCCTTTATCAGCTAAAGCGAGTTGACTGTCATACACAGTTTTCCATGTTTCATAGAATTCTTTATAAAGTTCATGATTTTCAGTAACAGGTTCGAATGTGTGCTCCCACTGTACAAACTGTTCAGCAGTTTCTTCCATAGATGAATATATGCCAGCGCCAATTCCAGCAGCAATCGCAGTTCCTAAAGCAGCTGCTTCTTTTACAACTGGTACTTTAACAGGGATGCCGAGTACGTCTGATAAAATTTGTGGCCATAGTTTTCCTTTAGCAGCACCGCCAGCAAAAATGACTTCAGAAGGGAATGTCCCTGTGAGATTTTCTATTAATTTTAAGTTACCAAGTGTAACGAAGGCAGCATTTTCTTCAATAGCACGGAACAGTTCTTTTTTTCCGCATTTGTCAGCATCTAAACTTAAATTTAAAAAAGAAGGTGCGGCATGACGCCAAGAAATGTAGTTCATAACGTTTGAAAAGGTAGGGATAATACCATGTGAACCGACAGGTACGTCTTTCGCTTGTTCTTCTAATAATTCATAAGCATCTACACCGAGTTTGTTAGCAAGTTTCTTTTCTTCTTGGCAAAAAACGTCTCGAAACCAGCGCATAACAAGGCCCGGGAAAAAGGCAATCGTTTCATATTGCCATAGGTTCGGAACGACGTGACAATTTACTCGAATTGCAGCATGTGGATCCGTAATTGGCTCAGTAACATTCACTTCTTGTTGCCAAAAACTACCTCCGCATATTAATGTTTGATTAGGCTTCACGACTCCTGTTCCGAGCGATGCCATTTGAGCATCTCCGCCCCCGGCGACGACAGGAGTTCCTTCACGTAATCCAGTTAATGTGGCACACTCTTTTGTAACGTTGCCGATAACGGTACCAGCTTCATTTACTGTTGGTGAAAATGGCAATGTTAAACCACATTCTTTAGCGACATCGTTATCCCACACTCTATTTTGTAAGTCAAAAATACCGGACGTACATCCATTTGAGGCATCGATTTGCAGTACACCGCTTAGTTTATATAAAATCCAATCGTTTAACATTGTAAAAGAGTGAATATGATTATAGATGTCTGGTTCATGTTTTTTAATCCAAAGTAGGCGGGGTAAAGCACCTAATGAAAAAGTTTGCCCAGATCTTGTATATAAATCTTCTTCAAGATGTGACCGGATTTCTTTTAGTTCACTAACTTCAGCGGATGCGCGCCCATCAACATTTGCGCAAGCCCATATTTCTTGCCCATCTTTATCATATAAAACAAAACCTTCACGCATACTAGTAGCGCTAATAGCTTGAATAGAAGAGGGAGGTATATTACTTCTTTGCAGAACTTCTTTCGTACATTGTTGTACTAGCTTCCAGTTTTCTATTACATCAAAATTCATAGAACCTGGGTAACGAGGATCCGTTTTATGAACCCATTCTTTTTGACTGACCGCAATTTGATTACCTAGTAAATCAAAAAGAACAGCTCGAATGCTTCCTGTACCAGCATCAAAAGCTAATAAATGAGACATTAACAATCACCATCCTTTCGTAATAAGGAGAGGGCCGTTTCCTCATCGGTAATTAATGTATGAATGAACCTTCCTTTTAAAGCACCAAAAATTGCATCTATCTTTTCTAGACCTCCAGCAACACCAACGACATGCTTCATTTTGCGTAGAATCGAGAGCGGTGTACCAATTAGTCGATTATGATGCGGGAGGTTTAATAAATCACCATTCGTATTATAAAACTGCCCTAAAATATCGCCCACCCCGTTTTGACTACGAATATATGTCATCTCACGTAGCGTTAATTTTTCTTCCTTTACAATCGTAGCGTCTTGAGATAATCCTCCAATACCGACAACTGCCGTATGTGCAAGGGAAGCGACATGAAGCATATCTTTTACACTCGGTTCTGATAGAATACTTTGTGCCATTTCGGTTGTAGATGCTAGAAACGGAGTAGGGATAATGTGAAGATCGCCCTGCATGTATTGTAAATAGTTTTGTTTTCTCGGGAGATAGTGATTTACTCCGCCAGTTAGCGTTACGATTGAAAGATTAATGGAACTTTCAAAATGAATCTTTTCTAGCATTTTGCTAATCGTTTCGCCCCATCCAATGCCGAGTAAATCACCTTGCTGGAGCTGAGTTCCTATATATTGTGCAGCAGCTTTTCCGAGAGAAGCGTGATAATTGTTTACTGGAGTAGGGATTATGAAAGCATCTTTTAAATGGAATTTTTTCATTAGGTCACGCTCAATACTTAAACAGTGTAAACCAGTCCCTTTTACGTTAAAGGTAACGATACCTTCATTGCGCGCCTTTTCTAATAACCGGACGACTTTATTTCTTGAAATATGAAGAAGTGAAGCGATATCCTGTTGTGTTAATTGATCTTTATAATAGTACCAAGCTACTTTCGTTAATAAATTTTCTTCAAAGTTCAGCTGTGTCATACTCGTCATCCCTTTCAACAATTGACCACTGCTTAAACATATGTGCCACATATGTTGTTTATTCCAGTTGAAACGATGAATAGTCTGATGAAAAAGGTGTTCTAGATATGAAAAAAGGAATATACAATGCTACAGAACAAGTAGAACAAATAATCATTTTCTCAAAAAATGTTCTGTATGAAGGCAGGTGACATCATGTGGAGGACGTACATTTATTACAAGTAAAGGAAATGAGTAAGGCGTTTTCAAATCAACTTGTGCTAAAAGATGTGAACTTACAAGTAGAGCGTGGTGATATATACGCTTTAGTTGGAGGAAATGGTGCTGGAAAATCAACATTAATGAAAATATTAACGGGGTTATATTCGTATGATAGTGGAGAAATGTATGTAAAAGGAATGAGGAAACAATTTGCAAATCCGAAAGAAGCACACGGAGATGGGATTTACTTAATACCACAAGAACCACTCATTTTTCCGCATATGACCATTGAAGAAAATATATGTATCGGACTAAAAGGAAAGAAAAAGGAATTAAAAGTAAAGATTCAGCGATTGATTGACAGTTTAGGATGGGATATTGACCTTAAAGAACTAGGAGGATCACTATCCATTGCGCAGCAACAGTTAGTAGAAATCGTTAGAGGATTAATACGGGAAGCCGAGATTCTTATTTTAGATGAACCAACATCGACATTAACAACTCACGAAATAAAGAGTCTTTTTGTGCTGATGAAAAGTTTACAAGAAAAAGGAATTGGAATGATATATATTACGCATCGCTTTCCAGAAATCTTTGAAATTGCCAACAAAGTAGCGATATTACGTGATGGAATGATTGTAAGCCAAGGTGATGTATGTGACTATACATATGACATGCTAATGGAGGGGTTATTGCCGAAAGGGTATAAACAAGAAGAAAAAAGAGAAATAGTGCAAGAGACAAAAGAAACGAAAAAAATATTAGAAGTAATTGATATAACGAGTCACGCATTCGGAAATATATCATTTACCGTACATGCTGGGGAGATTGTAGGAATTACTGGCATTGTTGGATCAGGCAGAACAGAATTAGCAGAAACCATATATGGATTGAAGTCTATAAAATCAGGTTCTATTTTATTAGAAGGAAAATCAATTGATGCATGCTCTTTGCATAAAAGGCTAAGAGAAGGACTTGTTTATGTGCCAGAGGATAGAGCAAGAAATGGTATTTTCTCAATTGCATCGGTTAAAGAAAATATGACTGCAGCATGTTTACATCAGAATAGTCGTTTTTTCATCAATCAAGAAAAAGAAAGCGCTTTAGTAAAGTCGTATATAGAGCAGTTTCGAATTGTTGTACGAAGCATGGATGAAGTACTAGCATCTTTATCGGGAGGTAATCAGCAAAAGGTCGTGCTGGCAAAATATCTTGCGTGTAATCCGAAAATTATTATTCTTGATGAACCGACACGCGGAATTGATGCGAAAGCAAGGCTTGAAGTATATGAGACGATAGAAAAAATGAAAAGGGAAGGACTCGGAATATTATTAATCTCTTCAGATATTGAAGAAATTGTTCAATTAGTAAACCGTGTATATGTAATGCGAAATGGACAATTTGTTTCTCATCTGGAGAAAGAACAAATAAATGTAGAAGAAGTTACACGTCTAGTATACGGAGGTGTAACGGAATGAAACGTATGTATAAAATGCACGAAACATCTATCATACTGTTATTACTAATTTACATTGCCATTGTCGGAATGGTAAATCCAAGTTTCGTTCAGCTTAACTCGTTATCTTTAATGATGAAATCAAGCATTATTTTAGTCGTGTTAGCAATTGGCCAATCATTTGTTTTATTTACGAAAAATATAGACGTATCAGTTGGCTCGATTATGGGATTAAGTGCAGCGGTTTGCGGGATGTTGTTATCGGATGGATATCATGCATTCTTGTCTATTACGGCTGCTATTTTACTTGGTGCTATTATAGGATTAGCAAATGGGATTGGCGTTGCAAAGTTTCGGGTACCAGCTATTATCATGACATTAGGTATGTTAGGGGTCATTAGAGGTGCGATGTTAATTTTCACAGGGGGAAAGTGGATTGAAGATATACCAAACGACTTTAAGCAACTGTCATCTATCGTCATACTCGGTTTGCCGATAATTGTATGGATTGTTCTTATTATTTTACTACTACTATACTTCTTTTTAAGGAAAGTGCCATTTGGAAGATACTTTTATGCGGTAGGTGATAATGAAGATGGCGCGAGACTCATTGGTATACCTGTTAATACAGTGAAGATATATGCGTTTATGATTTCAGGCATAAGCGCTGCGCTAGCTGGTTGCATATTCGTTATGAATATCGGGTTCGTTCCGAATCAAACAGGAACGGGGATAGAACTACAGGTTATCGCAGCTGCGGTACTAGGGGGAATTCATTTAAAAGGCGGAACGGGTTCTATAGTTGGAGCTGCATTAGGAGCGTTATTTTTAGAGGCGATAAGCAGTTCACTCGTCTTTTTAAAAATACCAGCATTTTGGAATAATGCTATTTCAGGTTTTTTATTATTACTAATCGTCATATTAGATAGTGTTATGAAAAATTGGAAGGCAGAAAGGAGAATGAATCTATGAAGTATTTATACAGATGGGAAGGTGTTCTAATTGTATTACTTCTTATCGAATTCATTCTCTTTAGTTTTATAAGTAGTGATTTTTTAAATATTAGTAATCTCCTTTTTAGTACAAATGATTTCCTATTTATCGCAATCGCGGCGATACCAATGACTTTCGTTATTGTAACAGGAGGAATTGACGTATCGGTCGGCTCAATAATGGGGCTCACTTCAATCTTAATCGGTGTACTTTGGATGAACGGAATACCTATTTTGTTTGCTGTCATAATAGCCCTAATAATTAGTTGCTTAGCAGGAACTTTAAACGGAATCATTATAAAAATGACAGATGTAGAGCCACTTGTCGTTACACTCGGAACGATGTTTTTATACGGCGGAATTGCACTCATCATTTCAGGAGGGGCAGGTGCTTCTGGATATGAAGGGATAAGTGGTTTACCTGAAACATTTGTACAACTGGCAAATGGTAGTTTTATAGGGATACCGAATTTATTATGGATACTGATCGTATTAACGGTTTTATGTACTTTATTATTTCACCGAACTGTATATGGGCGCCACGTAAAATTAACAGGAGCGAACGAGAACGCAGCAAAATACACTGGGATCAAAACGAAAAAAGTAGTCATTATCGCTTACATACTTTCTGGGTTAGGAGGTGGATTAGGAGGCACTTTCTTAACTGCATATTTTGGTTCCGCACGTGCTGATATGGGGAGTGAAACGATTTTACCAATCATTACAGCAGTCGTATTAGGCGGGACACTTATTACAGGGGGAAAAGGAAGCATTATCGGTACTGTACTGGCGAGTATTTTTATAGGGCTAATGCAGTATGGCTTGCAAATGACTGGTTTAACAAATGAACAATCTAACGTAGTTATTGGTATTCTTCTTATTCTTTCGGTTATTATGAGACATTTCAAATTACATCAATTCAAAACGGGGAAAAGAAAGAACTTGCATAAGGGGGAAATGTCATGAAGAGAAAACTGGGGATTGTATTCATTGTATGCATTTGTTTAATCGGTTTGATCGCTTGCTCTAGTCAAACGGCAGATAAGAAAAAAGCGGATGATGTGAAATTTGCATTCATTCCGAAATTAACTGGAGTTGGCTTCTTTACATCTGGTGGTGAAGGAGCAAAAGAGATGGGAGATAAACTAGGCGTACAAGTGAAGTATGATGGACCATCTGAAGCAAGCGTATCAGGGCAAGTGAAATATATAAACAATTTTATTAACCAAAACTATGATGCACTTATGGTCTCTTCTACTTCAGTGGATGGTCTATCACAATCATTACAACGTGCTAAGAAAAAAGGGATGACGGTGTTAACGTGGGACTCTGATGTGAATCCGAAAGACCGCTCATTTTATATAAGCCAAGGTACACCAGACCAACTTGCTAACTTATTAATTGAAATGACATCAAAGCAAATTGGAGATAAAGGAAAAGTAGCCTTCTTTTATTCTAGTCCAACAGTAACGGATCAAAATCAATGGGTAACGAAAGCGAAAGAAATTATTAAAAAGAAATATCCAAACTGGGAAATTGTAACGACGCAGTACGGTGAAAATAATGCGCAAAAATCTTTATCAGTAGGAGAAAACATATTAAAAACGTATCCTGATATTAATGCGGTTATTTGCCCAGATGCAACGGCACTTCCGGCAATGGCACAAGCAGCTGAGAATTTGAAAATGGATAAAAAAGTAGCCGTAACTGGCTTCTCTACACCAAACGTTATGCGTGATTACGTAAAACGAGGAACGGTACAACAATTTGGATTATGGGATGTAAAACAGCAAGGCGCACTTGCAACGTATGTAGCAAATGAAATTGTTGTAAAAGGGAAGAAGTTAAAAGTAGGGGATAGCTTTGAAGTAAAAGGAATCGGAAAAGTGAAGGTAGAACCAAACTCTATCCAAGGTTATGATTATGAGGCAGAAGGAAACGGAATTATCGTATTGCCAGAGCGGGTTGTATTTACGAAAGAGAATATTGATAAATATAATTTCTAGTAACGAAAAAACGTCCGAATATATCGGACGTTTTTTTATTTAGTTATGAACTGTTTCTTTTTCATTTAATCCAAGTGTACGACCAGTCGAAGTGTGAAGGTCTTGGAACAATCTTGGGTTTTCAGTTAGTGAAATGCCGTAAGAAGGGATCATTTCTTTTATTTTTCCTTCCCATTCTACCATGCGGCTTGGGAAACATTTTTCTAATACTTCAAGCATGACGTGAACAGCAGTAGAAGCACCTGGTGAAGCACCTAGTAACGCAGCGATTGATCCATCAGCCGCACTAACAACTTCTGTACCGAATTGAAGTGTACCTTTACCGCCAGCATCAGTATCTTTAATTACTTGTACACGTTGCCCAGCAACTACAATATCCCAATCTTCACTTTTCGCGTTCGGAATGAATTCACGTAATTCTTCCATACGCTTTTCGTGCGATAACATAACTTGCTGGATTAAGTATTTAGTTAATCCCATTTCTTTTACACCAGCAGCTAACATTGTTAAGACGTTATTCGGTTTTACAGAACCAATTAAGTCAAGGTTAGAGCCAGTTTTTAAGAACTTAGGAGAGAACCCAGCGAACGGTCCAAATAGTAAAGCTTTTTTATTGTCTATATATCTCGTATCAAGGTGAGGTACAGACATTGGCGGTGCACCGACTTTAGCTTTACCGTATACTTTCGCATGATGTTGCTCTACAACTTTTTGATTTTTACATACCATAAATAGTCCACTTACTGGGAATCCACCGATATGTTTTGATTCGGGAATGCCAGTCTTTTGTAGTAGAGGTAGGCTACCGCCACCGCCGCCGATAAAGACGAATTTTGCAGTGTGATGCTCGATTTTACCACTATTCATATCATGTACTTTCACTTCCCACAAACCATTTTTCGTGCGTTTAATATTTTCGACACTATGTTTGTAGTTTAGCTCAACATTTTTCGTTTGTAAGTAATCAAACAACATACGTGTTAATGCACCGAAGTTTACATCTGTTCCAGAGTCAATCTTCGTTGCAGCCATCGGTTCGTTTGGTGTACGTCCTTCCATAATGAGTGGAAGCCATTTTTTTAATGTTTCAGGAGCATCGGAAAATTCCATACCTTGAAACAGCGGATTTTTTGAAAGCGCTTCAAAACGGTTTTTTAGAAACTCAACATTTTTTTCACCTTGTACTAAACTCATATGAGGTAGAGGCATAATAAAATCTTGTGGATTACGAATTAATTTGTTTTTTACAAGATATGCCCAAAATTGTCTTGAAAGCTGGAATTGCTCATTCACTTTTACAGCCTTACCAATATCTATAGATCCGTCAGATTTTTCGGAAGTATAGTTCAGTTCGCATAGCGCAGAATGCCCTGTACCTGCATTATTCCATTCATTAGAGCTTTCTTCCCCGGCACTTGCGAGTTTTTCAAAAACTTTAATTTCCCATTCAGGTGCTAATTCTTTTAGTAATGAGCCTAACGTTGCACTCATAATTCCTGCACCAATTAAGATAACGTCTGTTTTTTGCTGCATGTTGCTCATGATAATCTCTCCATCCCCTATATTGGCAAAAAAGAGTAGGTGTTTTCTATGTCTAAGCCGTAAAAGAGAAACACCGCCTAGGCCCCACCTAGGTATTTACCTTTTTTGTCTCAATTGTATAACCATCTCATACTCTATTATAATAATTAATAGACTAAAATATCTAGTGTTATCTGATAATTTTAAACTATTTAACGTTTTATTCGCCAAAAATCTTATTTAACAAGCTCTTTCAAGGTGATAAATAGAAAAAAATTACAGTTTGAAATTATCTCGAAAAAGCTTACGTATCGTAAAGTGGGTAGAAAGGATACCTTTTTATGGAATTTTTGCACTATAAATAGTAAGATTATTCTGTAAAAATAAAAGGAGGGATACCAATTCGTACACAAGAACAAATCGCAAACTTATTTCGAAACTTTTCAATAAAGGAATGTAAAGGGTCAAGTGACTTATATGAATACTTATCAATACAAATTGCTGAAGATGAGGAAGTGCTTACACTATCTTCCTACGCTCAAGTAGGCCAACCAGTCCCAAACTTATTATTAGGCGCCGTACATTATTTATTACTTGCAGGGAAAGAACATCAGTTAAAAACGTATTATAGTAGCTTAGTTGAAAATAAGAATACAAATTTAGACCAAGCGTTTGATCATTTTAAAGACTTTTGTAAAGAGTACCGAGAAGAAATCATTACTTTGTTACAAACAAAACTCGTTCAAACGAATGAAGTAAGGCGATGTGCGTACTTATACCCAAATTTTTGCTATATATTTAATAAAGTGGAAAAGCCGTTAGCGTTAATCGAAATTGGGACAAGTTCTGGATTACAACTATTTTGGGACCAATATAGCTATTCGTACGGAACAGATGAAATATACGGAAATGTAAATTCGAATGTACATTTAACTTCTGAAATAAGAGGGGAGAATGTACCACATTTTCTAAAAGAAAGTCCATCTGTCGTAGAAAGAATCGGACTAGACTTACATGTAAATGATTTACATAGTGATGAAGATTATTTATGGCTACGTGCACTCATTTGGCCAGAACATAAAGAAAGACTTGAAATGTTTGATCAAGCCGCATCTTTAGTGAAAAATGAATCTGTCCAATTAATAGAAGGAGATGGTGTGGAGCTATTGCCATCTATTATTGAACAAATAAGTGATGATGCTGTAATCTGTATTTTCCATACACACGTCGCAAATCAAATACCTGAACAAGTAAAACATAAATTAGAAAAACAAATACAAGAAATCGGCGCAAAACGTGATGTATTCCACCTATATAACAACATGTGGGACCGTGACCTTCATATTGATTATTATATTAACGGAAACGAATATCGTGAAACGGCTGGGGAAACGGAAGGGCATGGGAGATGGTTTAGTTGGAAGCTTTGGGATCGAACTTTATGCTAAAGAAAACCTATCAATTATGGGTTTATTCACCAATGTTTGTAATAAAAACAGTTGGCAGAAGGTAATCCGTCAACTGTTTTTTCTTTTTATTAAACTTGTTTTATGTATCCAATGTAAGTGTTAAACATGTCCATGCTGCATGTTGCAAATAGCCCATGAAATAATCTTCTTCCAAGAGAAGCTAAAGAAAGTGGATTATAAAACTTTTGCTAGTGCCAAAAAAGAAGCTATTGGTAAATGAGCTATATTACTAGTTTAAGAATTTATTACTTCAAACGGAAAAACCAAGGGAAAGTAAATATTTAAAATGAATATATAATACATGCGAGAATGAGCAAAATTGGATAGGAGGCTTCCAAATGCATATGGACGAACGAATGAATTGGCAGGTAACTAGTCAGGCTCTTCAGGTAATGAATAACGGAATTGCTGTTATAAATCATGATGGAATCATCACATATAACAACAAACTATTCTGTAGCATGTTACATAAAAAAGAAAATGAAATAATAGGTGAGCATATATCAATGATTATTCCTGATCGTAAAAAGTTAGTAGTGAATCAAACTGATAGTTTGTACAGGTATGAATGTAGGGGTGGCAACCAAGTTTTAATTGCGAATGAATCCCGTGTATATCAGAATGAGACAGAATACGGATCAATTGTCATTCTGGAAATAAAAGGGGAGAGTATGCAGTCTTTGGAAAGCATCATAAGTCGATATGAAAGTGCCCTAAATTTACTGTCTGAGTGCATTCTAGGGGTAAATGAACAAGGGATTGTCAATTTTTTAAGTGGTTCTTATGCACAATTTTTAGGGATTAATGATCCGAAAGAAGCGATTGGAAAGCATTGTACGGAGGTTGTTGAGAATACAAGGATGCATATTATCGTAAAGACGGGACAGATGGAAATTGGGCATATCCAGCGTATAAGTAATCGGAATATAATTGCAACACGCATACCTATCATAAAGGAAGGCAAGATTATTGGAGCAATTGGTAAAATTATGTTTCATGATATACAGCAGTTTAAAGCTTTGGGAGATCAAATTAGTGAAATGGAATCAAAGTTATCTTACTATCAAACTGAATTACAGCGGCTGCAAGAAGGGCGACTTTCCTTTCAAAGCATAATAGGAGAGAGTGCAAAAATGAAAGAAGTCAAAATGATGGCTTTAAAGGTTTCTAAAAGTCGGTCTACCGTTTTGATAAGAGGAGAGAGTGGTACAGGAAAAGAGCTCTTTGCACATGCGGTACATCGTGCAAGTCCGCGTGCTAGTGACACATTTATTCGTTTGAATTGTGCTGCGATTCCAAGGGATCTTTTGGAGGCGGAATTATTTGGATACGAAGAAGGGGCTTTTACAGGAGCAAAAAAAGGCGGTAAGCCTGGGAAGATTGAGTTAGCCCATAAGGGAACGTTGTTTTTAGATGAAATTGGTGATATGTCTTTGGATATGCAGGTGAAGTTGCTTCGTGTATTGCAAGAGAAAGAGATTGAAAGAATTGGAGGTACGAAAATTCAAAAGGTTGATGTCCGTTTCATTGCGGCGACACATCGAAATCTCCGTGAAATGGTGCAAAGAGGGGAATTTAGGGAGGATTTATATTATAGGTTGAATGTGTTTGAGATTGATATTCCTCCGTTGCGAGAGAGAAAAGAAGATATGATACATATAACGGAATTTTTAATTAAGAAATTGAATGGTGAGCTAGGTAGTAATGTTCTTTCGTTGGATAAGAGAGTAAGAGACATATTCATGGAGCATGATTGGCCAGGGAATATTAGAGAGCTAGAGAATGTGTTAGAACGAGCGATGAATGTTATAGAAGAAATGATTATTCAAGTGCATCATCTTCCGGCATATTTACGGAAAAAAGATTTGGAAGAAGAGCTAAACCATGTAACATTTACGACGGACCAAGATAAGTATGAGATGAGTTATGTACTGCAGGCGGAAGTGGAAGCTGCTGAAAAACGTGCGATTACGAGAGCTTTGGAAAAAACAGCTGGAAATATAAAAGAGGCAGCCGAGCTTTTAGGAATTCATCGGGCCAGCTTATATCGAAAAATAGAGAAGTACGAAATGTCATGAAGGAAAGCAAAGGGCAAACAGGCCCTTTTTTTGTTTGTAGCAATAAACATTGTCTCTCTTTTGCGACATTTTCTTATATATGCGACATGGTTACTAATATTTGTAGCGCAAATGCGACATGTAAAATTAGACAAGTAAGGGAGAATACGAAGGAATAAGGGAATAGGGAATGAGTCGATTTTTGGCATGCTTCTTGCTATATAAATAAAAAGGATTTTAGCAGGAAGGGGATGGAATTCAATGTTGAAAAATCAAAGTTTACCGCATTTTATTATGCAAAGTATCGAAAAAACACCTAGTAAAGTGTATTTACAATTTGAAGAACAAAGGATTACATATGAGGAGCTTTATCATCGAATTGCAAGAGCCATAGCAGGATTTTGTGAGCTCGGTATTCAAAAAGGAGACAAGGTTTGTATTATGCTTCATAACACTCCTGAATATCTGGATGTTTGGTTTGCTTTATCTTTCATGGGAGCAATTGCGGTACCTCTGAATGTGCATTTAAAAGGAGAAGGCTTGCAGTATATTGTAGCCCATTCTGATTGTAAGTTAATTATTGTTGATAAGGAGTTTGTTCCTCAAATTGCTTCTTGTTTGTCATGTATACAAAGGGACATTCAAATTGTTGCTTACGGAAGAAATGAAAGCGCGTTCATTAAAGGCGATGGTAAGGAGCGGTCAGTAATCGAATTGAAAGATGTACTACATACAAATAACCATCACCTTCCAAACGAATTTGTTTCTTCCACTTCTATTAACAGTATCCTATATACCTCTGGAACAACTGGATTACCTAAAGGAGTCATGTTAAGTCATTCTGCCTATGTAAATTCTGCGCAGTCATTTGCCAACTATATGGTTGGTGCAAGTTCAAAAGATGTCTTATTTACAGCGCTTCCGTTATTTCATATAAACGCCCAGGCTCATACAGTACTTGGGGCTATTTCTTCTAATGCGACGATCGCTCTTGGTAAACGGTTTAGTGCTTCTAGATTTTGGAGTGAAATTCGCAGTCATGGTGCAACCATTTTTAATTCTTTAGGATCTATGATTCCTATTCTTTACAAGCAGCCAGAAAAGGAAAACGATAATGACAATTTAGTAAGGGTGACGGCTTGCGCTGCTACGCCTAAGGAGTTTTGGAAGCCGTTTGAGGAGCGATTTGGCGTCCGGATTGTGGAAGGTTACGGATTAACGGAAACGACTGGTTTTTGTGTAACGAATCCAATTCATGCCAACAAGCCACCTTCTATAGGAAAACCATATTCTTACGTAGAGACGAAGGTTGTCAATGAAGATGGAAATGAGGTACGGACTGGTGAAATTGGAGAGATTTTTATTCGTTCCTTACAGAGACAAGCATTCATGGAAGGTTATTATAAAATGCTTGATAAAACAGAGGAGGCAATGAAGGAAGGATGGTTCCATACAGGAGATCGAGGTTATCTAGATGAGGAAGGTTATCTATACTTTTGCGATCGAATCAAACAGTGTATCAGGAGGCGTGGTGAAAATATCTCCTCTTGGGAAATCGAAAAAGTTGTGAATAATCATCCAAAAATACTTGAATCAGCGGCTATAGGTGTCCCGTCAGAAGTGGGAGAAGAGGATGTCAAATTATATGTGATTGTAAAGAAAGATGAAACGATGTCCCATGAAGAGATTATAGATTGGTGTCAAGAACGTATGGCTTACTTTATGGTACCTAGATATGTTCAGTTCAGTGAAACTTTCCCAAAAACCGCGACGGAACGGATTCAAAAATTCAAGCTGCAGGAGGAAGGAATCGGCGGTGCTTGGGATCGTGAACGGGTCGGTTATGTAATTAAAAGAACGAGTTGATGTGCTGATTTTACCTCATATCATATTAGAAAGAAGGGAATGGATTGGAAAATAAGCGAGTTGTTACATGGTCCAAAGAAAATGGAATCGCAACGATTATCATTGATAATCCTCCTGTAAATGTACTAAGCGGTGCTGTGGTAGAGCAACTGACGGTAGCGGTCGATGAAATTGAACGGGACGATGAAGTAATTGTTGTACTTCTAACTGGCGCTGGTGGAAAGGCCTTTGTTGCAGGAGGGGACATTAAGTCGTTTCCGGAATGGATTGGGAAAGGAAGTGAATACGCGGAGGAAAAATCATTGTGGCTTCAGAACCCGTTAAATAAAATTGAAAGATTGCCGAAGCCTGTAATTGCTGCTATTAACGGACTAGCGCTTGGGGGCGGGTGTGAATTAGCTTTATCGTGTGATTTACGGATTATTGAAGAACACACCCAAATCGGGCTTCCGGAAGTAAAATTAGGCTTGTTTCCAGGTGCGGGAGGAACGCAACGTTTACCTCGATTAATCGGAACTGCAAGTGCAAAGGAAATGATGTTTACTGGTGAACCACTCACTGCTGAAGTAGCATGGAGAGTTGGTTTGGTGAATCATGTTGTTCCGCGTGGCGAATCGCTGAATAAGGCGAAGGAACTAGCATTGAAAATAGCTCGGTTTTCTCTTCCTGCATTATCTTTGATGAAGCAATCTATCGATAAAGGGATATCTTCTTCTCTTGAGGACGGATTAAAAATAGAAGCTGAAAATTTTGGACATGTGTTTCAAACGAGTGATGTAAAAGAGGGAGTGGAGGCTTTTATAGAAAAGAGGGCACCAATCTTTTATCATAAATAAAAAGCTATAACTATAATATGCAAAAAGTAATGCCTGCTCTGACAGGCATTACCACAATATATACAAACAGAAAAGGATACAAAGTTGAAAAATCCATATTATGGAGGGGGATTGGGGTTATGGATTTATTGATTGTATTGTTATCGCTTGGCTTACTCATTTTTGTAGCTTACCGAGGATTCTCAGTCATTTTATTCGCTCCGTTATGTGCGTTGCTCGCTGTATTTTTAACAGAACCAGCGAATGTTTTACCGTTCTTTTCTAATGTTTTTATGGCGAAAATGGTCGGATTTATAAAATTATATTTTCCTGTATTTTTGCTTGGAGCGATATTCGGTAAAGTGGTAGAAATCACTGGAATAGCAGAAAAAATCGCGAAAATTATTATCCATTTTATAGGCGTGAAAAGAGCAATTCTTTCCATCGTATTAATGGGAGCGATTCTTACATACAGTGGTGTCAGTTTATTTGTGGCAGTATTTGCGATTTATCCATTTGCGGCGCAATTATTTCGCGAGGCAAATATTCCGAAACGTCTCATTCCAGCGACAATCGCATTCAGCGCATTTACGTTTTCGATGGATTCACTTCCTGGATCGCCTCAAATCCAAAATGTTATTCCAACTACGTTCTTTAAAACAGATATTTATGCCGCTCCTACATTAGGAATTATCGGAGCACTGTTTATCTTCATATGTGGTATGTTGTATTTGGAAAGGTGTAGGAAGAAGGCTGCTGCTAAGGGAGAGGGGTACTTCGGAAAAGGCGGTGCCACTTCTGAGATGGCTGCCACAACTAGTGCACAATTGGTGCAAAATCCGATTGCTTCAAGTGATGTAATTCCAGTTAGTTACTGGATTGCTTTCCTTCCGCTTATGCTGGTTGGCGTAATGAATAAAGTCTTTACAGCATTCATCCCTGTTTGGTATACAAAGGGATTTGATTTTGCATCCATAGGTTTGAAGGAGTACGGAACAATTGATATGGGACAAGTCGTGGGGATTTGGTCTGTGGAAATGGCACTACTTATCGGTATATTGTCTGCTATTTTATTAAATTTCCAAGCAGTAAAAGCACATTTTCAATCAATTACAAGCGTGGGCGTAAGTGGTTCAATCCTAGCTGCCATGAACACTGCAGCTGAATATGGGTTTGGTGCCGTTATAGCAGCTTTACCTGGATTTGTCATGATTCAAAACTATTTAACGGGGACTTTCTCAAATCCTTTAATTAGCGGAGCGGTCATGACGAATATATTGTGCGGATTGACGGGATCAGGCTCGGGTGGAATGAGTATTACATTAGGTTTAATGGCAGAAAAATATATTGAAGCGGCAGCGAACTTTGATATTCCGTTAGATGTGCTGCATCGTGTAATTGCAATGGCGGCAGGAGGTATGGATACTTTACCTCATAACGGAGCAGTTATAACCTTACTTGCAGTTACAGGATTAACGCACCGGGAGGCTTATAAAGAGATATTTGGTATTACGATAATTAAGACACTTGCCGTATTCTTCGTTGTTGGAATGTATATGATGTTTTCTATTGTATAGTAGAGAGATTGATTGTCTGCTATAAATAATGCAGACTTCAATTTGAAATTATGAATAGTGGTAAATAGAAAAAGCCACCATTGCATAAGATGATGGCTAAGAGGAAAAGGAGATACTACAAGTAGTATCTCCTTTTATTTAGTTAAATATATGTACATAATATCTCCCCAGGTAATCCATCAATCTCACAAACTTTCTCCGATGTAAAACCTACATGTATTAAAATTTTGCGAGAAGAGATATTGTTTGTATCGATAATTGTTTTTAGGGCATTTATATCTGTCTACTTCGCTATATTCATTAATTCCTTTGCAATCCTGCTACCATATCTTTTTCCCCAGTGCTCTGGCAAAATCATATATCCAATTTCAGCTTCTCTGACATTATCCTCGTTTACCGTAACATGTCCAAGACCAACATACCCATTTGTAATAGAATCATATACTTTATAAGATCCGAATAGTTGATGTTTTTCATTGCGCTTTAACAGCCTTGTAAAGTCATTCTTTGCTGCATCTAATGGAATAGCGCGCTCAGTAATTTGTGCCATTAGTTCTTCATTTGATACGAGTTGGAAATATAAATTGAAATCAGTTCCTTCAAATTTAGTAAAATATATTATTTATGTAATATTCCTCCAAACTAATTTTCAATTGTTCTTCAGAGAAGACAAACGATACGTAAATTATAATTTCAATTATAAAATGATTCATAAAGGGGATTGTTAATTTTTGGTTGATATCGTACATACAATATGTAATTAAGTACGTGTACTATGGAGCGAATATAGAAAAGGGTGAAGGTGCTTATGAGTTCATTTGAGCAAATGATGTACGTTGGTGTCATTATGTCTATTGTATTATCCGTAATGATTTTAGGATCTTTATATTATAATCCTCGTCTTTCGTTAACTGATTATCCGAAAGATATTCAAAAGGTAGTTTTTCCAAAATCGATTCATGAAAAAAAGCAAACGATTTACTTTAACATTGCATATAATGCTATTCTTTTCGGTACTCCTTTCGTTTCTACATATATACTACATAAACATGGAAAATTATTATATATTGATGCCTATTTACATACTTTTGGTATTTTAATGATTTTTAATTTAGTAGATTTGTTTATACTTGATTGGCTAATCTTTTGCTGGATTACCCCAAGATTTGTTGTGATTCCTAGTACAGAAGGCATGAAGGGATACAAAGATTATAAGTTTCATTTAAGAGGGGCTATAGTCGGCACAAAATTTTTAGCAATCGTAAGTTTGTTTTTAGCGGGACTTGCGACAACTATATAGCATAAAAAGTATTGTTTCATTTTGTTTGGATAGAAGAATTTTAGGTGACTTTAATCAAACTATTAATAGCGTATTTTTCGTTTTTATAATATAACCTCATAAATATTAATATATGTTATATAGAATGAAAATTTATTTTATAAAAAGGGGTGTGTTATGAAAGAAACGAATGAATCTTCAGGAAACGATTTAGGGAAAGATATAAAGTTTTCTATTATAATCCCTGCGCATAATGAAGAAAAGTACATTGGGAAATGTTTAGATTCAATTTCAAAGGCAGCGGAAGCATATAAAGATCAAACTGAAGTGATAGTGGTTTTAAATCGTTGTACAGATAAAACAGAGGAAATCGCAAAGGTGTATAACTGTATTACATTAAAAAATGATGATAAAAATTTATCTAAAATCCGAAATGCAGGGGCCATGATAGCTACTGGGGAAATAATCATTACTATAGATGCTGATACCCAAATGACAGAGTCTTTTTTGTCTAACGTAGACAAATATTTAGTTTCAGGTAAATACATTGGCGGTGGGGTAACTGGAAAGTTTGAAAGAATATCTTTAGGAATAATTGTTTCCGCACTGTTAATTATAATTCCAATATTTTTTAAGTATGGGGCTATATCTGTCGGGATTTTTTGGTGCTATAGAAAAGACTTTATGGCGATTAACGGATTTAACGAAAACATGCTTATGGCTGAAGATGCAGATTTTGCAAAGCGGTTAAAAGAATGGGGGAAACAAAAAAATAAGAAATTCGGTACAATAAAAAATGGAATGATAACTTCGTGCAGAAGATTTGATACATATGGAGATTGGACTTTAGTTAAAAATCCAAAAATAATCTTAGCTTATTTAAAAGGAAATGATAAAAAATATGCAGATAAAACATATTATGATAATCAAGAAAGATAACTGTAGAAATTCTTAAACAAATAGCCTTTCGTTCACCTCATTTTATATAAGATGAGGTGATTTTTTATTTAAAGAACGCAAATGTATAAATTTGATTTTTTTGAAGAAAAAGGATATTTTTAACAACAATATATTAAGTAGTATTAATATATTGTTACAAAAGTTTTGATATTCTGTGAAAACACCTAATTTTATGGAAGCATTTGATATAATAGAAGTCAAAAAAACGTAATGGAGGCCTAATATGAAAAAAGTAATTGGCGCAGCAACAGCAACAGTTTTGGGGATGGGGGCTTTTACCACAGTTGCTACTGCAGAAACAATCGTAACAGCAGATGTACTCAACGTACGTGAAAAACCGACTACTGAATCAAAAGTTGTCAAAAAAGTAAAAGAAGGAGAAAAGTTAAAGGTTATACATACTGAAGATGGATGGTCAAAAATTGATTTAAACGGTAAAGAAGTGTTTGTAAGCTCAGAGTTTACAAAAGATGTGTATTATGTAACAGCGAATTTGTTAAATGTCCGTTCTGATGCAAATACAGAATCAGAAATACTTGGTAGACTGAAAAAAGATGATGTTATTGAATCAACGCATCAAGTAAAAGACGGTTGGCTACAATTTGAGTATAAAGGAAAAACAGCCTATGCAAATGTTTCTTTCCTATCAAGTACAGCACCAGTTGAAAAAAAAGCTGAAGAGAAAACGAAGCAAGTAGCAAAAGTACAAAAAACGGTTAAAGCTAAGGAAGAAGCTAAGACTCAAAATGTAGCAAAAGCAAAGGAAGAAGCGAAAGTACAAGAAGTAGTAAAGCCTAAGGAAGAAGTGAAAGTACAAGAAGTAGTAAAGCCTAAGGAAGAAGTGAAAGTACAAGAAGTAGTAAAGCCTAAGGAAGAAGCGAAAGTACAAGAAGTAGTAAAGCCTAAGGAAGAAGTGAAAGTACAAGAAGTAGTAAAGCCTAAGGAAGAAGCGAAAGCCCAGGAAATCGCAAAAGCTAAGGAAGAAGCAAAAGCAAGAGAAATAGCAAAGGCTAAGGAAGAAGCAAAAGCTAAAGAAGAAGAGAAAGC
>NZ_BPLI01000037.1:0-5292 GCF_019656175.1 Bacillus sp. BML-BC051 | reverse complement strand
AGACTTTTTAATTATACCAATTCCCTCAAAGTTCAACCTTATACATTGTATATATTATATTTTAGTAAAAAACACTTAGTTTATTACTAAGTGTTAATTCAAACTACCACGGATTTTACAAGCTTGAACAAAAATTTCAAAGATTTCTTTACCTCTTGTAACAACAGAAGAAACATCTACTTTTTCCCCATTGAAAAGCGATTGCCCCAATAATGCCAATGATTCTGCTGAATTTGATAAGTAATCAGATTCCAATGCAATTGCCAATGGATTCGCATTTTTGTCCATTTTACTTTTAGAAATTTTATCATGAATTTGCGAATAAGCTGCGATATAAATCGCACTCTCAAATGCTGGATTTTCACCAAAAGCTAGTGAATAAAATTTCATCATATCATTATAATTTTGCTCATGAGTTGCATTTTCAAAGTACATACAAACACCCCTATTTTCTTATTTTTGTTTGCTCGATTGTTCGATTTGCTTTTTTAACTCATCATTTTCTTTTTGTAATTCCTCAATGGCATTGAACATTACCTTCAACGCTGGAATCTCAGTTGTAATTGTTTTGAATATCTCACTCTCTTTAACAATTTTCCCTGCTCGGCGATCATCCTCGCCACTTAGCCATTCGGCTTTAATACGATTTTCTCGCACCCAACGTTGTGCAATCCTACGATTTTTAGCTAGTCCAAAATTCACTAAAATATTTGAAACTGATTCTAAATCATGTGCCATGCCACTTGTTCTTTTTAAGAAAATGTCACGATTCTCTTCAATGATTTTGTGCTTATTTTTTGATGCCATAATAACAACCTCCCTATGATTTTAAACGCATTTCTATATAACATCGTATGTATTGGCTATTGCGGTTTTGGTAGAAATCAGAAATGGATAATATGTCATAATGCTTCTTCAAGTCCTCAATCATTTCCTGCATTTCTTGAGATAAACCTTGCAAACGAATTTTGATCATATTCAATTCCTCCCATAATTCCATTTTACAACAAAGTCATACAAAGTTCAACCTTAAACTTTATATTTTATTTATATATGTATCATGCAAGGCATGATGGTTGTGAGTGGTACGGTGTAGGTGTGTCTTTTTAGCTGTATAGCTGTGCTTCCCAAGCACGGCACAGTAATCCAGTGACACCCCAGCACCCCACCTCTAGCAACGCTACGCAAATTTAATGGTAAGCTTACATGTGTTTTATAATTGATTTCTATCATTCTTCAACGCTATATCTAGAATGTCAAAGACAGGCACACAGCCACGCCATGATTTCTCACAACGGAATCCTATACAATGTTTCAATCGTTGCTTCATGGTCAATTTTACGCCTAATTGCTTCTCAATTTCCGTTGCTGTTATGCCATATTCCACGATTTCATAACCATTCTTCAAAACATCTTCCTTGCGGAATCGCCCATAACGATTAGGTTTCAATTGAACCACCTCCACCATGAAAATTCATAAATTAGCGAATATCACGAACAAACTTACTAGCAACATCTACATATTTTACTCCATCTTTTGTATCAAACTTCTTTGTTTCAATTGAAATATCTAACTCAACCTCATATGTATTCCCTACTACTAATCCATCAACTTTATTACCAATACAAACTACCATACGTTTCTTAATTGCTGGTACTTCAATCAATGTATAAAGTGAAACTTTCTCTTTCTCATCAACACCTGCAACCATATACTTTTGTGTAACTGAATAACGTTCTTTCATGTTTTAAGCACCCCTTTTTTAATATAAATTTGTTAAATTATAAATACATTTTTCTTCTTGTCAAGTTTTTCTTTCTTTTTCCTTTATATAACATACAAAGTTGAACTTTATACGTTTTACATTTATTTATTTTAATTTTATTTTATTTTATCCTTTTTTTATTTTATATTTTTTTACTCAGAAAAAGACAAGGTTTCCCTTGCCTTTTATAGAAATTAATATAAGATAAAATAAATTTACTCTTGTTCTTGTTTTAACAATGTTTTTACCTTGTCATCCACTTTGTTTATCATTACAACAACATCAGTTTTTGCCCTGGTGATCGCTGTATACAATAGGTTTCTATTGAGTAATAATGTTTTGGTTGCATCCAGTAATACCAATACTTTGTCATACTCTGAACCTTGTGATTTATGAACAGTTAAGCAATGATTTGGCTCTACTCTATTAAAGAATTCATAATCTTTTAGAACAACCTCATTATTGTTTTCCGTTCTAATTGTTACGCCAAATTCATTGTAATCAATAATTTGCCCTTTTTCACCATTCACATAACGTTTATATTGGTCATTTTTGATAAATATGATATTATCAAATTGAGCATAATTAAATTTTGATTGAATTTGTTTTTTATCTTTTTGAAATAAATTGTTTATCCAGTCTTTTAACGCTACGGAGTTCGATAGAACTTGGTAGCCTCTTTTTTTATATTCAGCAATTTTTTCTTCGCTGTTTTTAAAATCCATCACTTCAAATGGAACTTTTTCTATATCTCCATTCCTCACAGAAGTTGCTACATCAATGATTCTGTCACCGCTTCGCAATACTTTTGTTAATTCATAAACACCAGCAAAATCCTTTAAATAAAAGTATGGGTGTTTTGAATGTATTGGATTGAGTTGCTTTGGATCACCTACAAACAATACTTTTGTTGTTGGTTTCAATGAAGCCAAAAATGAAGTTAACACTCTTATATCAATCAATGAGAACTCATCAATGATTACAAATGAATATGGCAATGGTTTGCTCCAGTCATTATAAAATATTGGATAATCAATCATTGAATGTTTTGCCCCACAGAGTTTGTGTATTGTGTTTATTTCCAAATTATCAACATTAATATTTTGTTCTTTCAACATGCTTCTAACTCTTTGTGTTGCTTGTGCTGTATAGCTTACAACAGCTACATCATGTTTTTCAAAGTCTATATAATCCAACAATGTTGATAGTGTATAAGTTTTTCCTGTTCCTGCATATCCAATCAAAAATGAAAATAAATCACTTGAAGTAATCCCTTGTAAGGCTTCAAATTGTTCTGTTGTCAATGAACCCTGTTTCAATGTTTTTCGCAACTTCAATTGTTTTGGTACAAAAATTTCTTTACTTCTTCTTTCAAGTTCTAACTTCAAAGCATTTTGTAACAATTCATTTTCATTTGCCTTCAATTCATCTTTTAATATTTCTCTATCTCTATTTGATAATCCCTTTTTCCTTGCTTCTTTGAAGTAATCTTTAAAACAAGAAATTGTTTTATCAATATATTGATTTGGGTGTTCATCTGCTATGCTATCAAGAATAAAATATTGAAATTCTTGAATCGTTGAAAACTTCATATAATGTTGTGGCAACACACCTTTTACAACACTCAACAATTGAAATTTCCCTTTATATGGAGTTTCGAAAGCTTCTTCCAACACAATTGAAATATTATCACTGGAAGATATAATGTTCACACGGTCTTCGCCTTCTTCTTTCAATTTCTCATAAACTTCTAAACTAGATTTTGTAATGTACTTTGATACATATCTAGCAACATATTGATGAAAATCATGTTCTTCTTCACATTTCTCTTCCAAATTTTCACTTGCTAAATTACTAATTTCAGCCATGTCATACACATGATTTCCCATGACACTTTTCAATAATTTAATTGGGATATAGAAATTAAAAAGAGAATGAATGTGTGCTGCGTCAACAGTATTGTGAAATTCAATCGTTCGAATGTACGCCATTTCTGTATTTTCCTTTGGAATTTTCGAACGATAAATCGTTCTTTCTTCTTCATTTGGATACAATTGTGTGTACATATTCATTGCAATATCAGTAAGCAAAACATGAAAATCATTCAAAAATTCTTCACGTCTTCCTTCTTTTTTAGTATCTGCATAACTCCATCCAACCCACTTTTTTCTTTGGCTTTCAACATTGTCTTTATAATATTTTTCTAATTGGTTTTTTCGGAGTTTTTTGCCCTGCTTCATTTCCAAAATTATTTTAATTTGGTCTTGAAGTCTTGCTGGACGTTGCGTTATCATTTTTGTGATTTGATAACCAATGTTACTGATTGGAACATAATTTATATTTTTCTCTTTTTTACTCAAATCTTTTCCATATAACCATCGATAATAATGTTCTTGATCATAAAGAGAATGGACATATTCATAATACTTTTTCTCTGCAATTTCTCTTGTTGAGCGTTTTCGACTTATATAACGTTTGATAAAATATTCTTTTTCTAATTCTCTTGTTTTATCAACCAAACTTCCAAATTTCTTCAAAAGATTTTTTATGTCTGAATCACCCATTGTGATTGTTGCAAAATGTTTCAAATCAAATTTTTTGGTGTACATTGCAATTTTATTTTGTACATATGTTTGTATTCTTGTTCCACAAGAATCACAATCCATTCTCTTGCATTGTGCAACAAAACCATACATCTCCTTTGTTGCTTTATCCTGTACCAAAACACTCTGTTTCCCACATTCATGCGTTTCCATCGACTCTCCCTCCCTTCTTGTTGTCTAATTGAGAATGAAAAAAAACGTACATGGCTTTTTTGCCCCGAAACCCAACGGGCTGTAAGGCTCATAGCTGTTTTCTAATTGAGAAAGTGACTTTTGTGCGGGTATTTTCGCCATTACTGTAATCAAGTTAAGGGAAAAGTCGCTCACCTCAACTTTTCATTGCAACTTTTTGTTTCTCATGGTCTACTAAATTACTTAATAAAGCATTGATCTTATCACGTTCTTCTGAATCTACTAAATCCATAATGTTTTTTATTGTATCTTCCATGTACGAGAAACGAACTACGTTTTGACGATATGTTTTATTCATTCTTGGTCTTCCTCTTTTGGCTTTCTGCATCTATCACACCTCCTTTCTATTTTTTTGTTATACAATAAATAGTTTAGCGCAAAATTGCAAAATTCCTAGTTTTTTTTGCAAAAATTTTTACTTTCATAGGGAATCCGCTTGTTCCTCGTCAAATGATAGGTAGTATTTTTGCGAAGACCATGCAAAAATCTCCACCTAAACATCATTTGACAAGTACCATTTTGGAACGCTTTTTGTCATGCACCAAGCCGACATACCAAAAAGCTCACTAATTTGTTTTCGTCTTGTTTGCCTATTGTAGCGTCCCAAAAACGCTCGGCAAAAGCAAAACCTTGCTGACTCGTCAGCAAACCACGAACCAGTACCTCTACCCAAAAAGTCTCGAAAACCCTTCTTCTATGTATTTTAACAAAGTTCAATGTTAAACTTTAGA
>NZ_BPLI01000036.1:0-79957 GCF_019656175.1 Bacillus sp. BML-BC051 | reverse complement strand
TTCGATGTCAACTAAGTTTTATAATTTCTTTTTTGTCGTTTTCTGCGTTTCCGCATCAGCGACGGTTATTAATATATCATGCAGTACATACAGGGTCAATACTTTTTATAAAAAAATTTCACATCCCGTTAAAACTTTAAAACATGTTTCAAAAATCATTATAGTCTCTCTTCATCCTACTCCACATTTCATACCTTATCACGTTTCTGAGCGAGTGAAAATTCTAAATTTTATGTTATATTATTATTATAGGGGAGTGGTGAGAATGAGCATTAAGTATTCAAACAAAATCAATAAAATCCGGACCTTTGCATTAAGTTTAGTATTTATCGGCCTCTTCATTGCATACTTAGGAGTCTTCTTCCGTGAAAACATTATTATTATGACAACATTTATGATGGTTGGATTCTTAGCTGTTATCGCTAGTACTGTCGTTTACTTTTGGATTGGCATGTTATCTACTAAAACTGTACAAATTATTTGTCCAAGCTGCGATAAGCCAACAAAAATGCTCGGTCGTGTCGACGCATGTATGCATTGCAACCAACCTTTAACAATGGATCGAAATCTAGAAGGAAAAGAATTTGATGAGAAATATAATAAGAAGAGCTATAAATCATAGGTATATATGGATACAATGTAACCTTACAAAACTAAACAGTAAAAGGTGATTTCTTACCAAGAAATCACCTTTTGTATTTACCCTTAATTAAATTAGGTTCTTCACTGAACATTTTAAACCCTCCTGAACCTAACGCAATTCCCACATATAATAAAGAAAGAGGTTGACGGCTTTGCGTCAACCTCTTTCTTTATTATATATTACGCCTTATGACACTCTGGACAAACGCCATAAATTTCTAAGCGATGACTATTAATAACGAAGCCTGTCGTTTTCGCAGCTTCCTCTTCAAGCTGTTCCAAACCTCCATAAGGAAAATCAACAATCTTACCACATTTTTCGCAAATCACATGATAATGTTGACTTGTAACATAATCAAATCTACTTGAAGCGTCTCCATAAGTTAATTCCTTTACAAGTCCAACCTCTTTAAATACACGTAAGTTATTATAAACAGTTGCAACGCTCATATTTGGAAACTTACCTTCTAATGCTTTATAAATGTCATCCGCTGTTGGGTGCGTCATAGATTCCACAAGGTACTCTAAAATAGCATGACGCTGTGGAGTAATGCGTACACCCGTATTTTTCAGCATTTCTAGCGCTTCTTTTAATTCTTCTTTGACCACCGTCATGCACCCCGATTCTATACGGATTATTATTTTATAATTCTTATAAAGAGTGTACTCCTTTTCTTATAAATCGTCAATATTTCTACTATAAGTATGTGGTTTATTTTTGTATATAGCCTTATCCTTATATATCTTTCCCCATTTTCTATACATTTACATAGAAAAAAAGTGCGACATAATCGCACTTGGAATACTATCATCTGAGGAGGTATGCCCTACACTTCACTTTATGTAAGGCGATAAAATATGTATAGACACTCGCCTTGCTTCTATATATTTTATCTCCACAGTGAATTTATTTTATATAAGAAAGAACATCCTCAATATGTCCTTTCACTTTCACTTTACGCCATTCTTTTACAAGCTCACCGTCTTTATTAATAAGGAATGTAGAACGCTCGATTCCCATGTACTCTTTCCCAAAGTTCTTTTTCAATTTCCAAACATCGTACAATTCTGCTACCTTATGATCTTCATCTACTAAAAGTACAAATGGAAGTTCATGCTTCTCAATGAATTTCAGATGTCTGTTCGCTGAATCAGGGCTTACACCAAGAATAACTGTATCTTTCTCTTGAAATAATCCATATGCATCTCGAAAATCACACGCTTCAGTTGTACACCCTGGAGTCATATCTTTTGGATAAAAATATAGAACTACGTTTTTACCATGAAAATCAGCTAAGCGAACTTGTTCCCCGTTACTTCCCTCTAATGTAAATTCTGGAGCCATTTCTCCTACTGTGATCATTGTTATCACTCCTACTCTTTTCTTTTACTATATCAAATGCAACCTTATTTTTCATTGTCTATTACAGATCTCATGACAAAAGCAAACGGTAATGTATATCCAATTAGCGCTTCTGCAATCGCAATCCATCTCCCTATTCCAATCGGAGCTATGTCACCGTACCCAACGGACAATAAAGTAACTGCGCTAAAATATAAGCAAATTTCTACAAGTTGAAAAGATTGGGCATGCAAGCTTTCTCCATCTTCTTTCAAAACTGCAAAGCCCATTTCTTCTAATACAACATAACTTAACCCAAACGCAATTAATACCGTTGTATAAATTAGAAATAGGGAGGCTAAATTATAAAGCGAAAAGAAACGCCTAGAATCTGAATATGAACTCCATAACAATTGGACACTTCTCAAAATAGCAATTGCTGCAATTAATAGAATAAATCCCCATAACATGTCCTCCACCTCATTTTATATGTATGAGACAGCCATTAGATTTATCCCTTAGAAACAAACAAGCTTCTATAATTAATTCCCAGCACCACGGTACCTTTTTACCCCTTGATTCCAAAGAGTAATTGCAATCGTAAAACAGATAATACCAACGAATGGTGTTGCAAATGCATAGCTATTCCACTCTGTTTTTCTTAAAAAGTATGCTGCTGGATACACTCCGACAAACGCAAATGGTAAAACAAACGTTAAAATGAAACGAATCACACGGTTATAAATGTTAACAGGATAGCGACCATAGTTACCTATGTTATACATTAGCGGCATAATTGAACTTTTCGCATCCGACCAAAAACCAAGGCTTGCAAGCGTAACAAATATCCCTCCGTATACAAGTGCGCCCCCTCCTACCATTAGTAAGAATAAGAAGAAATCGTACCAGTAAAAAGATAATTGCAACTCCACTGCTGCGTAGCCCATTACAACCATCCCTGTAATCGCTCCAATTAAAGATTCAAGCTCCATTCTTTCTAATATAATTTGAAATAAACTATGAATCGGTCTCGTTAATATACGATCCATCTCTCCTTTAATAATATAACGATCATTAAAGTCCCATATGTTAAAGAAAGCAGAGAAAATGGCAAACGGCACTAAAAAGAAACCATAAATAAAGATGACTTCCTCTCTACTCCAGCCTTTTAATGCTTGCGTATGCCCAAACACAACGAGAATAAAGATTAAATTAACAGCCTGCAGTGATAAATCAGAAAGTAGTCCAACGATAAAATCGCCCCGATACTCCAATTTTGTTTTTATATATTGGCTTGCATATTGCAAAAATAGGTTTATATATATCATCTCATCATCCCCCTTGTACAATTAGACGTTTTCTCGCCGTTCTCCACATGAGTACAATTGGAATAATAAGTACAATTGCCCAAATTACTTGGAATAATAATGCCTCATACAATTTACTTCCTTGTATACCTTCTGAAAAAATCATACTCGGAATATAACTAATGGCCTGAAACGGTAAAAATACCATTGCCTTTTGGGCCCATAACGGATAAAAGCTAATTGGTAATAATAGACCTGAAAATAAATCAATAACAACACGTTTTGCATACATAATTCCACTATTATTAAATAGGAAGAACGTGAGCATCCCCGTCATTAAATTAATTTGTGTATTAATAATAAAACTAAATATTAAAGATAAGAAGAAATATAACCACGTTTGAAAATTCGTTGTAATTTGCAATGAAAATAATAAGGTAACGATAACCATACCTGGGATTGAAAAGAAGGCAAAACGAAATATTCCTTCACCAAGACCTTGCATCACTTTCATCCCTAAATAGTTATATGGACGAATCAGCTCTACCGCTACACGTCCTTCTTGAATCTCCATCGCAATTTCTCTGTCTATATTATTAAAATAAAAGGCACGTGCCATCCACGCAATTGCGATATACGTAGTCATTTGCGAAATAGATAAACTTTCAATATTCTCTTTTCCACTATAAATTGCTTGCCATAAAAAATAATACGCACCGATATTAATTGTATAAATTAAAATCCCACTATAATAGTTTGTACGATACGCAAGCATCATTAAAAAGCGAATCCGAATCATTTCAATGTACTTACCCATGTTTAATACCTTCTTCATAAATGTTACGAATGATTTCCTCTGTAGACACTTCGTTAATTTTTAAATCTTTAATTTGAAAGGCTTGTACTACTTTAGAAATAAGCATTGAAATGATAACTTCTTCATTCGGTATTTTTGCAATCCACGCGTTTTCCTCTTTCGCTTTCGACCAAACGACATGACTATCTGGCATAACCATTGATAAAGCCTGATAGGAAACTGGTGCAATAAATTGAAAATGTATTTCCTTCTCTGCTCCCCACTGCGTACGAAGATTATTTAAAGAACCGTCATACATAATATTTCCTTCATCCAGCATGATAACGCGCTCACATAAAGCTTCAATATCCGTAATATCATGGGTTGTTAATAAAATTGTTGTTTTATAACGTTCATTCATTTCTTTTAAAAATTCACGTATTTTCAATTTCACAAGAACATCTAACCCAATTGTAGGTTCATCTAAAAATAATAACGGCGGATTATGAATTAACGCTGCCGCTAATTCACAACGCATTCTTTGACCTAGAGATAACTTTCGAACCGGCTTATCTAATAAAGGACCAATATCTAACGTTTCAATTACGTGCTCCATATGCTCTTTATACTGAGCGTCTGATACACCGTACACCTTTTTTAATAAACGAAACGACTCTTGTACAGCAATATCCCACCAAAGTTGCGAGCGTTGACCGAAAACAACACCAATTGTTTTTACAAATTCTTCTCTCTGCTTATGCGGATTCATCCCATTTACTAAAATCTCTCCTGATGTCGGAGTCAAAATCCCCGTAAGCATTTTAATTGTCGTTGATTTACCGGCACCATTCTCACCAATATATCCAACCATTTCACCTTGTTTCACATTAAAAGATACGTCATTTACTGCTGGTACTATTTTATAATTACGATTTAATAAATCGCGAAATGCACCCTTTAAACCTGGACGACTTGAATAGGCTGTAAACTCTTTACGTAACCCTTGTACCTCAATTACCGATTTCATAACCGGACCCCCTTCCTAAATGTCACAACGAATAGTTTACCCAACTGCCTTCTCTATCACAAACAATACGTCTTTTCGAAAAACATGTTAGAATAATACATAGATTTTTGTAAGGAGATGAATTGAAGTGAAATTCACAAAATCAGAAGCATTACATAAAGAAGCTTTAGAACATATTGTTGGCGGCGTTAATAGTCCTTCTCGCTCTTTTAAAGCAGTTGGCGGTGGCGCTCCTGTTGCTATGGAACGTGGAAAAGGTGCTTATTTCTGGGATGTAGACGGAAATAAATATATCGATTATTTAGCAGCATACGGTCCTATTATTACTGGACATGCTCACCCGCACATTACAAAAGCAATTACAACAGCTGCTGAAAATGGTGTACTTTACGGAACACCAACAGCGCTAGAAGTAAAATTTGCAAAAATGTTAAAAGAAGCAATGCCTGCATTAGATAAAGTCCGCTTCGTAAACTCTGGTACTGAAGCAGTAATGACAACAATTCGTGTCGCTCGTGCTTACACAGGCCGCACAAAAATTATGAAATTCGCTGGTTGTTACCACGGTCATTCTGATTTAGTACTTGTAGCAGCTGGATCTGGTCCTTCTACACTAGGAACTCCTGACTCAGCCGGTGTACCACAAAGTATCGCTCAAGAAGTTATTACCGTTCCATTTAATAATGTAGAAACTTTAAAAGAAGCATTAGATAAATGGGGACATGAAGTAGCAGCTATTCTTGTAGAACCGATTGTTGGAAACTTTGGTATTGTAGAGCCAAAACCTGGCTTCCTTGAGAAAGTGAATGAACTTGTTCACGAAGCTGGTGCACTAGTAATTTATGATGAAGTTATTACTGCTTTCCGCTTCATGTACGGTGGTGCTCAAGACTTACTTGGCGTAACACCAGACTTAACAGCTCTTGGTAAAGTTATTGGCGGTGGACTTCCAATCGGTGCTTACGGTGGTAAGAAAGAAATTATGGAACAAGTTGCCCCTCTTGGACCTGCATATCAAGCTGGTACAATGGCAGGAAATCCTGCTTCTATGGCATCTGGTATTGCTTGTCTAGAAGTTCTTCAACAAGAAGGGCTTTATGAGAAATTAGATGAACTTGGTGCAATGCTTGAAAAAGGAATTTTAGAGCAAGCTGCAAAACATAATATCGATATTACATTAAATCGACTAAAAGGTGCTTTAACTGTATACTTCACAACAAATACAATTGAAGATTACGATGCAGCACAAGATACAGACGGTGAAATGTTCGGTAAATTCTTCAAGCTTATGCTTCAAGAAGGAGTGAACTTAGCACCTTCTAAATATGAGGCATGGTTCTTAACGACAGAACATACAAAAGAAGATATTGAATATACAATTGAAGCTGTAGGCAGGGCATTTGCTGCTTTAGCAGACAATAAATAATCCCGTCATTAAAAGGAAAAAAGAAGGCACATCTTTCTTTTTTCCTTTTTTCTATTTCATAAATCCCTCATTAATAGTATAATTATTCATAATTATCTGTTTAATCATTCTTTTATATCCTTACTATCTTTGCATACAAGGCTACTCACGCCTTAAATAGTAAGATTATTCAAACTTTAATAAGAGGGGGGATTGACGGATGCTCAATAAAACAAATACATGGACACCGTCTTTATTTCGAGGTTATAAAAATGCAGAACACGATGCGTGTGGAATCGTTTCCGTTATGGAGAAACGAAAAATTCCTACAAAAGAAAACATTGACCTTTGTATACAATCACTAGTCAAAATGAATCATCGGGCTGGCTTCATTAATGGTGAAGGCGATGGAATCGGCATTCACATTGATGTACCAAAAGCACTTTGGAATGAAAAACTAAAAAGTAGCGGATATAATCCAACGATCGTGGATCATCCCCACTTTATCGTTGGACATTTTTTTCTAAACAAAAACGAAAATATAGTTAATTTAAAAAATTATATTCGTACACAACTAAACAACGAAAACTTTGCAATCCTTTTCGAAAGTGACGACGTAATAAATTCCGATGCACTCGGTCCACTTGGTAAACAAGAAGAACCTTTATTTTGGCAGGTTGCTCTTATCGCGGAAAATGAAGTTAAAAATATTGAGCAAACATTATTTTCGGTAACGATAAAAATAGAGAAAGACGAAGCGATTCATGTTGCTTCTTTAAGTCGTGACCATGTTGTATACAAAGTTCTAGGTGCTGGGGATACACTTGTTGCCTATTACAACGATTTACAACATCCACTTATCGCTTCAACTATGACACTTGGACATAATCGCTATTCTACTAATACATTATCTAATTTTTTTCGTGTACAACCATTTAGCGTTCTCGGGCATAATGGTGAAATTAACACAATTGCAAAATTACGCGATCAAGCTGAAATGATTCATGTTCCACTTACTGCTGGGGGCAGCGACTCCCAAGATTTAAACCGCACCTTAGAAACTCTACTTGTTCAATACGACTACAGTTTATTTGAAGCAATGGATATACTATTCCCACCAATTATTAATGAAATTAAACTTTATAAACCGCATTTACAAGATTTATATACGTATATACGTGAAGCATGGGGCCATTTTGCGCAAGGTCCAGCTGGCATTATTTCACGTTATAAAGATGAAGCTGTTTTCAGCGTTGATTCCCTTGGACTACGACCAGTATGGAAAGTTGAAACAGAAAGCTCTTATATTTTCTCTTCTGAACCTGGAGTTGTATCACCAACTGAATATGTAGCAGAACCAAAACCACTCGCTCCTGGAGAAAAGGTCGGATTAAAGTGGAATGAGCAGGATGAGCTTGTACTCTACGAATACGATGACTACCAATCTCAAGTATATAACCGTTTTAAAAAGCGGGTTGATACTAAAGGTTATCATTTAAACTTATCTATCCCTGAAACGAAAGAAATCTCGGGATTATGTGATTCTATGCAAGTTGAGACGAAGCAATATGTTGCTTTTGGATGGGACCGAGAGCATATTCAGCTTCTTGAACAGATGGCAACAAAAGGCGTTGAACCAATTCGCTCACTTGGGCATGACTCACCACTCGCCGCACTCGATACTGATAGACGAAATATCGCTGACTTCATTAAGGAAAGTGTAGCCGTTGTTACAAATCCAGCAATCGATCGTGATCGAGAGGTCGAACACTTCTCCACACGGACGATACTTGGAGAGCGTCCAAGTTTATTAAGCGGCGTTAAACAGCCATTTGTAGTTGAGATGCTTTCCCCCGTTATTTTAGAAGGAAGTGTAGCACAATCTATTGCAGAGGAATTACACACAATTACGTACGAACAACTTATAGAGCTATTCAATACTCATAGCTCTATCGCTACAATCTCTGCTACATTCAGTCCGGCAGAAACTTTACAATGCGCCTTAAATCGAATTAGTTCTGAAGCAATAACAGCCGTGAACGATGGAGCTTCTCTACTACTAATAGACGATGCCAACGCTCATCTAAATGAACAGTTATGGATTGATCCGCATTTAGTTACCGCCAAAGTACATCAAGTATTAAGCGAAAATCAATTACGCCGAAACTGCTCTCTCGTTATACGTTCTGGTGCCCTTCGCTCCTTACACGATATCGTCACACTGTATGGATTAGGAGCAGATAGTATTAATCCATATTTATTATTTGCAACCGTAAATGATGGGACAAAAACACCAATTACGAATTTATATCATGCACTTAATAAAGGACTAGAGAAAGTCATTTCAACAATTGGAATTCATGAATTACGCGGTTACGGTCGCCTCTATTCTTCTATCGGATTACATGAGGAAATCGCAAATATATTACAAATTACGAATTTCTTCGGTTCAAATAATTTAGCTTTTTCGCTTGATTCACTTGCTGAAGATGCACAAATGCGCGCGGATGATTATAACAATCCTAAAGTTAGAATGCGAAAATCTTTTCATATATTCCCGCGAATTTGGAAAGCAATCGGCGATGTCGCGAAAGGAAACTCTTATGATGATTACCGTGACAAGTTAAGTGAATTAGAAGAAAATAACCCAATCGCAATTAGACACCTTGTTCAAATGAAAGAAACAAAACATATCGTTCCGGCTGAAGAAGTGTCCATCCGCATTCAAAATCATGATTTACCATTTATTATTAGTTCCATGTCATTCGGTTCTCAAAATGAAGTTGCCTTTCGTTCGTATGCAGAAGCTGCTGACCAGCTAAATATGATCAGTTTGAACGGTGAAGGCGGAGAAATTAAAGATATGATTGGAAAGTATCCACATACACGTGGACAGCAAGTTGCATCTGGGCGATTTGGTGTAAACGCCGAGCTACTAAATTCATCAAACTTAATTGAAATAAAAATTGGTCAAGGTGCAAAGCCTGGTGAAGGTGGACATTTACCAGGTTCAAAAGTAACAGCCAAAATCGCTGAAGCACGTAACGCTACAATTGGCTCAGATTTAATTTCACCTTCTAACAACCATGATATTTATTCCATTGAAGATTTAGCTCAAATGATTACAGAAATTAAAACCGCCAATCAACTTGCAAAAGTAGCTGTAAAAGTCCCTGTCGTCCCTAACATTGGAACAATTGCTGTCGGTATCGCAAAAGCTGGTGCTGATTTTATTAATATTAGCGGATTTGATGGTGGTACAGGAGCTGCACGTATTCACGCATTGCAACATGTAGGGCTTCCTGTAGAGATTGGTGTGAAAGCCGCTCACAATGCCTTATTAGAAGCAAATATGAGACATAAAGTAGAAATTTGGGCTGACGGTGGTATTCGGAGTGTGAATGATGCCTTAAAAATCATGCTTCTTGGGGCAAATCGCATTGGATTTGGTACATTATCCATGATTGCAATCGGCTGTACAACTTGCCGCGGATGCCATCTAGATACTTGTCACGTTGGAATTGCAACACAAATCGAGTCTGAAGCTCAGGCGAAAGAACATGGATTACGCCGCTTCGTCCCGCGCGAATTAGAAAGCGCTGTTGCTGGATTATTACATTTATTCACCACTTTTGGCGTAGAACTAAAACGATTAACAGGAAATCTTGGTTATACAAATTTACAAGACATTGTTGGGCGTTCCGATTTATTAGAGCAAGTTCGAGGGAAAAATTCATTAGACTTATGTAATTTACTACAAACGATAGAACATCCATCTGTTACAAAAACAGAATACGTACCGGAAAAACAATTTGAAACAGTTCATTCCCCTCATTCGAAAGAATTAGTAGGCGTTGGCGTAGAGCAACGCGTTATGGGAGGGCTAGAATCTTGCTATCGCGTTCGTAGTAAATTATATGAAGACACGAAGCTTGAACCACTTACATTAAAGTATACGAATGGCTCTATTCCTGGAAATGGATTAGGTGCTTACAATAGTGAGAACTTATTTATACACGTAAATGGCGGTGCACAAGATGGTATTGGTAAAACCTCCTTTGGTGGTGGTATTTATATAACGAAAGCAAAAGGAAAAGACGGCATATATTATAACGGTTCTGTCGGAAAAGGTTTTGGATACGGTGCACAAAAAGGAGCGCTATACGTGCAAGGTAACGCTGATGCTCGCGCTGGCATTCGCCTCTCTGGAGCAGACATGATAATTGGAGGGCGAATGACGAAGCCACTCCGTGAAAAAGAGCAAGGAAATATAGGAGCATACTCTAATATTAAAGGTTTCGCTTTTGAATATATGACAAATGGGCGAGCGCTTGTTTTAGGGGATCCTGGTCCATGGATTTGTGCTGGTATGACTGGTGGTGTTGTTTATTTACGTCATGATTCAAGCTCGGGTTTAACAGAACAGGCCTTAAAAAGAAGAATCGCAAAAGGGGCAAATGTTACATTACAACCAATTAGTAAAAATGGTGTGCAAGATGTGACTGAGTTATTGCTGGACTATATTCGTGTATTAAATGAACATGAGCAATACGAGGAAGTTGCTTTATTAACACCGTTACTCGATGATATGCAGCAACATTTTTTTGAAATTATCCCGAAAAAAGAGCAGGCTGATCCATCTATCTCAACAGAGTGATATACCAACTTTTCATTTTCAAGAAAAAATTGACGAAGTACACTTCTCATAGTAATCTATAGTAACAATTTGAAACCTGCTGAAATTCAGCAGGTTTTTTCACTAAAAATTGATGTTTAAAAAGAATTAGGAAAAAGTATAAAATGAATCTTATTTTCTTATTAACGTCACTAAAATATCACTTGCTAACATATTGTAATGAATGTATAGTATCATGTTGTACATTCATTATGACAAGAGAAAGGATCTTATTAAGGGTATGAAACTTGGTGCTCGCATTTTAAAAACGGGTATTGCCATCACATTAGCTTTATTTGCTTGTATTTTACTTCAATTACCGAGTCCAGTATTCGCGGGAATCTCAGCTATATTCGCTGTTCAACCGTCTGTATACCGCTCGTATTTAACAGCTCTTGAGCAAATTCAAGCAAACGTAATTGGTGCGGTATTCGCTATCGTATTTGCTACTGCTTTTGGACATAATCCTTTTATTATTGGATTAACATGTATATTAGTAATTGCGCTTACGTTACAATTACGATTAGAAAACACAATATCAATTGCTTTAGTAACAGTTATCGCCATTATGGAGTATCAGGGCGACGATTTCTTTAGTTTTGCCTTACTTCGCTTTGCGACGATTATGATTGGAATTATTGCGGCTTCACTTGTAAATTTAGTGTTTATGCCGCCAAAATACGAAACAAAACTATATCATCGTATCGTTGATAATACAGAAGAAATTGTAAAATGGATTCGAATGAATAGCAGGCAAGCTTCTGATTTTACAACGCTAAAAACTGATATTGATCGTATGAAAGAAAAGATGATCAAACTAAACCATTACTATTTGCTGTATAAAGAAGAAAGAAGCTACACGAAAAAAGTAAAGTTCGCAAAAATTCGTAAGCTCGTTTTATTCAGACAAATGTTAGCGACGACAAGCCGTGCTTTAAGTACGTTAAAATCATTACATCGTACTGAAAATGAACTGCGCTATATGCCAGAAGAATTTCAGGAATCTATCCAAAACGAACTTGACTCATTAACCCATTACCATGAACAAGTTTTATTAAAATTTATTGGTAAAGCAAAAAAACAACAATCCGTTGAAATGCTTGATGAAGTTGAAACAGGTAAACAAGAATTAATTGATATCTTTATGGATTATCAAAACAAGGACGATGAGGAAGCTTATAAAACATGGCTACACCTCTTCCCTCTTATTTCTGCCATTATTAACTATAGTGAAGAAGTAGAGCATTTAGATTTACTTGTGGATAGCTTCTACACATACCATAAACCAGAAGCAGAACTCCAAATCGAAGATAAAAAAGAAGACGAATAAAGAAAACAGCTCCTTTTACGCTAAAGGAGCTGTTTCTGTTATATGTTGAAGTTGATATAATTTGTAATAAAACCCTCTTTTTTTCATTAACTCTTCATGAGAACCTGTTTCTTTAATTTCACCATCTTCAATGTAAATAATCGTATCCACATGTGTAATCGTCGCCAATCGATGTGCGATTACGATCGTCGTCCGATCAGCAGCTAACGTCTGAAGCGCCTGCTGAATATACCGTTCATTTTCTAAATCTAAAGCGGAAGTCGCCTCATCTAATATAAGTAACGATGGATTCTTTAGAAACACTCTTGCAATCGCTACACGTTGCCTTTGCCCACCAGATAACTTCACACCGCGTTCCCCAACGACAGTATCATAGCCATCAGGTAACTCTATAATAAAATCATGAATTTGCGCAGCTTTAGCAGCTGCAATCACTTCTTCCTCTGTAGCTTTCGGATTTCCATATAAAATATTTGCCCCGATTGTATCACTAAATAACAAATTATCTTGCAGTACAATTCCAATATGACTACGTAAATTTCTCATATCATACTTTCTAACATCTATTCCATCTACATAAACTGCACCTGAAGAAACATCATAAAAACGCGGAATTAAGCTAGCAAGAGATGACTTCCCTCCCCCACTTGCTCCTACAAGTGCTACCTTCTCTCCTGGCAACATAGTTAACGAAAGGTTATGTAATATCTCTTTTTCATCCGAATTGTAACGAAAAGATACATTATCAAATATCACTTCACCATTTAATTTTGTCGTTTGTACCGCACTTGGCACATTGACAATATCGTATTTTTCATCTAACAATTCAAACACTCGATCCATCGATGCGAATGACTGTGTTAATGTTGTGGAGGAATTAACAAGGCGGCGAAGCGGACTATACAAACTATCCATATATCCAACAAAGGCAACCATAGTCCCTAATGTTAATTGCCCCTGAATTACTTCATATGCTGCAAAACCGATTACAAGTAACGGACCTAAATCGGTTAACGTATTCACTGCTAAAAATGTCCTTGCAGTCCAACTCGTATGAGTTAACGCTTTCGTCAAAAATTCATTATTTCTTTTTTCAAACTGCTTACCCTCATACTCTTCTAATGCAAAGCTACGTGTCACTTGCATCCCTTGAATACGTTCATGTAAATACCCTTGCATCGTTGCTAACGCTTGTGAACGCTCTTTCGTCAATTTTCGAAGACGCCCGAAAAAATATTTCACTGCCACTACATAAATAGGTAAAATTAATAGCGCAACAAATGTTAATTTTACATTCATAGAAAACATAACAATAATAGCGATAGCAATTGTTGCCGTATCTAACCAAACATTCATCAATCCAGTAATTACAAAATCCTTCGTTTGTTCTACATCATGAATGACACGTGAAATAATCTCTCCTGTTTTTGTATTCGAATAATAGCGTAAACTCAACTTTTGCAAATGACCAAAAATATGTTTTCGCAAATCATATAGTATTGTGTTTGCGATACGTTGCGCAAAATATTGACGATAATATTCAATCGGTGGTCTTACTACTGCAAAAATAAAAAAAGCAATCCCAACGGCTGTTACTAATTGAGATGTTTTATCTTGAAGTGACCCTCCACCTTGAATTACATCATCAATAATATATTTTAATAACCACGGCATAATAAGCGGAATGCCGAATTTAACTAGACCAATCATAATCGTAATAGCAATAAGCCATCGATATGGTTTAACAAATTGCAAATATCTTTTTATACCTTGCACATAATCCCCCCTCTAATAGGACAAACCTGCCGGGAAATCCCCTGCAGGTTTGTTTTAATTTCTGTACATTAAATATCTTTCATACCACATATCTACGAAATCTGGCGCGAATGGCCCTTTTCTCTGATGAATCCATTGTGTTAATTGTGCTACATTTCTTTTTAAAATAGTATCAATAACAGGCGGATACTGCATAATTTGACTATGCTTTTCATACTCATCTTCATCTAAAAGCGTATATGTCATATCTGGATACACTTTAATATCTAAATCATAATCAATGTACTTTAACGCTTCAGAATCATATGCAAAAGGTGAGCCTAAATTACAATAATAATATACGCCCTCTTCCCTTAGCATCCCAATCACATTAAACCAATAGTTTGCATGAAAATAACAAATTGCTGGTTCACGAGTAATCCATGTTCGGCCATCTGATTCTGTCACTACTGTACGATCATTTGCTCCGATCACAAGACTCTGTGTCCCTTTTAAAATTGTTGTCTCTTCCCACATTCTATGAATGGAGCCATTATGTTTATAACTATGTATTTGTACTTTTTCTCCTTCTTTGGGAAATCCCATATATGCTCCCTTCCTTCAACTGCAAATGCTCTTTGAGCTGCATTCACTTTTTTTCTATTATAACTTTTTTGTCGAAATTTTAAAACTAAAGCGACAAGGCTCTATCTTTTTCACACTAAATACCATATCTTTAATCTTCTTCGGGGACTGGGCTTTCGCTACATTATTTAGAAACGAGGAAATGAAAACAAAAAAAGCCCTTCCTTATTTCTATCTAAAGAAGGACCTTTCACCGAAAGGTAACAATATGTCTTATCCTAAATTCGAAATCATTTTTTCAGTTTCAAAAGATTGAATCACACTATTTGTTTGCTCTTCAAATTTCTCATGTAACAGTTTTAACGCTAATTCTGTTCTATATATTTCTTGGCGGATAAAATGTAATTCCTTTTTATCGCACGTATCCTTTTCACTCATTTCAATTTGCTGATACTTCTCTAGATGAGCTTGTAACTTCAACAACTCATCCATCGTTTCTAATTGCTCTCCCACCAACTTATCAAAGTCGTTCATTACTTACCCCCTTTTAGATTTATTGATCAGTTATTATTCCTCATTACATATTTCTAATCTTTAACTTCCTTCTCCTTTGACTACATTTGTTGACTTATTAGAAGTTATGTCGTTCGCTTTATTTTCATTACCATGACCAAAGCACAAAGAAAACACTTCTCCCGAATTAGAGAAGTGTTTTTCTTTCATTACTGATTTGAACTAGAAGATTGTGATTGTTTTGCAGCTGATTGTGCATTTTGTTTTTTCACAGCATGCACATCTGTTTCAGTTGCAAATTCAGTACCATAACTAGCGTTTGCACTTTGTGCACCAGAAGCTTGTGCTTTCTTTGCTTCTGATTGTGCATTTGCTTGTTTTACTGCTTGCACATCTGTTTCAGTTGAAAACTCTGTACCATAACTAGCATTTGTACTTTGAATGCTAGCACCAGAAGTTGCCTTGTTATAACCTTGTTGTTTTTTATTCATCTTTCTCACCTCCACAACCAATAATGTAACCAATTTACTTAGAAGCTATCCGTGATTTTCTTTTTTTATCTCCGTATATATCTCTTATCACTCATTCAAACTATAGGAAATGGAGGTGGAAATATGTATATAGGACGCGATATGACTGAACTAACGATGGTTTCAAAAAATGAGTGGAAAGAAGATGAATTGGCTTATTTTCATCATTCATTACAACAGATTCTTCCGTATTTAAATGCAGAAGGTCAAAGTATCTATAAAGAAATTGTAAAAGAAATTGAAACAAGAGGCGGCTTACAAGAAGGTGAGGCTAGTTGGACTCATGGGACAAAAATTTCTTACGATTAAAAAAGTGTTCCCAATCTAGGGAACACCTTTTTATTTATCTCGCTTTAATGGGCAGTAAGACCCCCCACCTCAAAATTCAGCGAAAGCAAAGAATTTAGGTGGGGGTTGAAGAAAACCCCCACTGATTAAAGTTTCACTTTATTGCATTGTAATTTTCTCAACGCAATTCTCATAAATCGTACGATGTGATTTCGAGAAAGGTAACTGCTCAAATGCTTCTTTCGATACAAATTTCAATGTATCTGTTTCAACAATATCACCGGTTACTTTTCCGTAAAATACAAATATGTCCCAAGTACGATGTGTAAACGTATGTTGCACATTCATTGCGTATTCTTCAATAGAAATCGAAAGCTCAAATTTTTCTCTCATATAATCTGCAAGTTGTTCCTTCTGGTTCCGAATCCCTTCACCAAGTTCGGCATTCGGAAACTCCCACATGTTAGCTAATAACCCGGTACTTGAACGTTTATTAATGACGTAACGACCATCTTCCGTTTGCAGCACACCTGCAACGATCGGTACCATTGTCGGAGCCTTCGCTTTACTTTTTACTGGCAACTCCTTTTGAACGCCTTCAGCATATCCTCGGCAATGCTCTCGTACAGGACAAAGTAAGCATGCTGGATTTTTTGGAATACAAATTAGTGCGCCTAACTCCATCAAACCTTGATTAAAATAAGATGGATTTTCAGCCGAAATAATTTCACGCACAATCTCTTCAAACACTTTTCTAGTTTTCGGTTTTGCAATGTCATCCCATACTGATAAAATACGGGATAATACACGCATAACATTTCCGTCAACTGCCGGCTCTGGTATACCATATGCAATACTTAAAATAGCACCTTTTGTATAGGGTCCGACTCCTTTTAATTTTTCGATTTTCTTTACATCACTCGGTACGATTCCGCCGTATACTTCTTTTACTTCTTTTACGGCTGCATGTAAATTTCGTGCTCTAGAATAATACCCTAAACCTTCCCACGCTTTTAACACTTCTTCATCATCCGCATTTGCCAAAGCTTCTAGAGTAGGAAACTTCCCCATAAAATTCGCGTAATATGGTTTTACAGCTTCTACCCTTGTTTGCTGCAACATAATTTCTGAAACCCAGACGCGGTATGGATCTTTATTTTTACGCCAGGGTAAGTCGCGTTGCTCTTTTTCAAACCAACCAATTAAATCATTTTGAAACTGCTCTATGTTAAAATTATTTAATATTTCAAGTGTCAAACTTGATCCCCCTCATTTTTTTGCATATAAGTACTATTATAAAGATTTTAGGAAAAAATTTAAGTAAGATGACATAGGAAATAGAAGGCAAAGGACTTGAGGTATCGAATAAAAAGAGTTACATTAATAAAAAAACGGAGGTGTATTTCTATGGACACAGCCACTCACCTTGTTATGGGCGTTACTCTAGGCAGTTTGGCAACATTAGATCCAGCCATAGCACAAAGTGATATTGGGCCACAAGCAGTTATGCTTGCTGCAATTGCCGGTTCCAATATTCCTGACATCGATACAGTTTTAAAATTGCGTAATAACGCTAAATATATAAGAAATCATCGCGGGATTACTCATTCCATTCCTGCCGTGATTCTTTGGTCATTCCTTATAAGTGGCATCTCTTTCGCCTTCTTTTCAGACGCCCCATATTTGCACCTATTACTTTGGTCATTTATTGCCGTCTTTCTTCATGTCTTTGTAGATATTTTTAATGCCTACGGTACACAGGCATTACGGCCCTTCACAAAAAAATGGGTAGCACTCGGTATCATTAATACATTTGATACCGTCATTTTCTTTATTCATATACTAGCAATTGCTTGTATGCTCGTAGGATCTCATAAAGGGTATACTGCCTTAGCAGCGTATATATTGATGGTCGTTTACTATATCGGACGGATTATGATGCATAGAAACATACGTAGTGTCGTATATAAACGTTTCAATCATGTTGAGAAGATCATCATTTCTCCTTCTTATCGATTTTATCATTACCATTTAGCAATCGTTACAACTGATTATTACTACGTTGCTAGATGGCATCGTGGTAACATCATGGTCTATGATAAATTCGACCGGGTACCGTTCCCAGACAATGCTATTATGCGCGCTGCGAAACAAGATGAAAACATCTCAGCATTTCTATCTTTCTCCCCTGTGTATCGCTGGGACGTTTTCGATTATGATCATTATTACGAAGTTCGATTCATTGATTTGCGATATCGCAGTAAAGATTATTATCCATTCGTTGCAATCGTTCAACTCGATCATAATTTAAATATTATTAGTTCCTATACAGGATGGATTTTTAGTGAAGAAAAACTCCGAAAAAAACTGGAGTTACTTCCACATTAAAAAAAGCGACTTAAGTCGCTTTTTTTAATGTTTCAAATGATCGTCTTGATTGATTAAATGGCTATATTTCGGATTATTTGTACGCATTTCATGAAGACGTGCTCCATGATTATTAATCCATGTTCTTACCACTTGTTCAGTCATTTCATCACCTTGGTAACGACCTGACTTCGCATAAGTTGTTTGAAAATCTTCCCATAGTAATTCAACCCACGCACGAGCCTGTGCGTAAGAAAGCTTGTCATTTTTGTCTAATAGTTCTTTCGTTAATGCTTGATAAATATCATTCATTTTCTAATCTCCTTTTACCTATTTATCCCTTCATTTCTAAAGGATAGTTTCTTCTATTTTGCACATTCTATAATTGATACTTCTTCAAGAGGTATCAACTGATGATGAGGAGGGCGTTCTCAATGGGTAAACAAGCCGAATTTTGGTCTGAGTCAAAAAACAACAGCAAAATCGATGGTCAGCCGAAAGCGAAATCACGCTTCGCTTCGAAGCGACCTAACGGCACAATTAACACGCACCCACAAGAACGTATGCGTGCTGCAAATCAGCAGGAAGAGTAGTACAAATTAAATTAACTTCCTACACGAGGTGATAAAGATGAGCTACCGTGATCGCTTAGATAGTCGTTCTGAATTATTTAACCATACGTGGACTCGTCCGAAACATGCTAAAGCGCAAGTTAACGGACAGACGCAACAAACCCAGTCTCTCATTATATTGGCGAATGAATGTAAAAAGCGCCAATTTTAGAATCTCCTATCTCCTGTAACGCCTACCAAAGATGAAAACCAGAGAGATATTTACTCTCTGGTTTTTATTTTTCTTGCAATAAGGAAATCGGTATTCCAATCTCTTCATTATCATTTTGCTTATGTCCCCAAGCAAATACCCCATTGAAATACGTAATTTTAAATAATATACCAGGTTCTTCTACCAATTCATATGTCTCACCAATATGGAATTTATTTATGTCAGTCATATAAGCGCGAGCCATTGCCATCTTTCTCATTAATACATCGAACTCATTTACAATTCCAAGCTGCTCAGCCTTTATCGCTTGCTCTTTCAAAAGGCCAATTTCTTCCCTTAGCTCATGTGGTGTCATTTCACTGTAGCGCTTTGGCATATTCATCTTATTCCCCTCATCCCTCTTCGCGTTTCATCTGCAAAAATACCTCTATCTCATCAATAGAGAATCCTTTGCGGTATAACGCTTGTTTCATCTTATTTTCAAATGTCCATCCATCATACTTCTTATATTTCTCATAATATTTATTCCCATGATAGTGTAACGCTTCTTGTTGCTGTTCGTCATCTTTTTCGTCTTTCAATTCTTCCAAACAAATTTGAATCACATCTCTAGAATATCCTTTACGAACGAGCATTTCGTCTAACTTTAGCTTCATTTGTAAAAAGGAATGCTTTTGATAAGATTTTTTCTTCTTTTCTACAAGAATTAAAGCATTCTCAATTTGCTTTTCCTTCGGATATTCTTGTAAACTATGCGTAATAATTAGATCCTGAACACCCTTATTTAACAACTCTCTTTTAATAACAGTGGGACCTTTTCGATTCACATTACTTTGCGTTCTCGTATATAAAACAGCGTACTCTTTATCATTAATATATCGGTCATGTAATAATTTTGAAACGACTTCAGAGATGATGGCCTGTCCCACTTCTTTTTTTCGTAAAAAATCTTCTATTTCTTGTTTCGTTCTCATTTGGTAGGATAAATAGGAGACTGCTTGTAAATATGCTTTTTGTACCTCTTCATTGTACAAAATATTTCCTAAAGCTATTTCATCAATTTCTAAGCCCTTTTGTAATCCGTGTTTTATTAAGATTACTTCATTCACACTAAACCCGTACTCTTCACCTTGACCTTTATCAATATAAATATTAAACCGTTCTTTCAATCGTTTTTGCACTTCTATTTTTGTAATGACAGCCATACTCTCACCTCTCTATTATTTTACCATAGTCAAGGAACGTTTTTGCTTTTCAAGAATATATATAATGAGGAGGAAATAATTGTGAGAATCGCAATTTCTGGTGGTACCGGCTTTATCGGTAAATACCTTTCTACTTTTTTGATTCAAAAAGGATATAATGTTTACATTCTTACTCGAAACAAAACTATTAAAACTTCCCACCCTAACCTTCAGTATGTGCAATGGACACCAGATTTACAAACCTTCCCCCTCTCTTCTATCGATGTAGTTATTAATCTAGCTGGAGAGTCTATTAATAGTAGATGGACAACGAAACAAAAGGAATCCATTTTAAACAGTAGAATTCAAATAACAAAAGGGCTCATTAAACAATTGCAAACCCTTGATACAAAACCAAATACATTTATTAACGCAAGTGCTATTGGATATTATGGAACGTCTGAAACTGATTCTTTTACAGAACAGCATGAGATTCCTGGAAATGACTTTTTAGCAAATACAGTATATTCATGGGAACAAGAAGCATCTAAAGCACGTTCTCTCGGAATGCGAACAATCTATGCAAGACTTGGAGTTGTATTAGGCGTAGACGGAGGAGCTCTTCCCAAAATGCTACTCCCATATCAATTCTATATCGGAGGTACAATTGGATCTGGAAAGCAATGGTTATCATGGATTCATATAGACGATGTCGTTCGCCTTATTGATTTCATCATACACAAAGAAGAAATTGATGGACCTTTCAACCTTACAGCTCCCCTACCTATACGGATGAAGGAATTTGGAGAAACCATTGCAACTATAATGAAAAAACCTCATTGGTTACCTGTCCCTTCATTTATGCTTCACACTTTATTGGGTGAGATGAGTATACTTGTACTAGAAGGACAACACGTATTACCTAGTAAAGCAATTAAACATGGGTATCAATACACATTTCCAGCAATAGACCATGCATTACAAAATATACTTTCGCATACAATGTAGTACTTATAAAACACAGTTTTACAGGGACCCCTTTCAAATCTTTCATTTTCTAGAATCCGGAGCATTATTACACAAATAATCTTTCAGTTACTTTCCCTTAAATTTCATTAACATTGTAAAGTAACAGAAATGAGGTACCTATGAAAATATTGCTCAAACAAGCCATTGTCTATCCTATTACATCCCAAAAATTTCAAGGGGATGTACTCGTTATAGGAGAAAGAATTGCCGAGGTCAAGCCTTCCATTCAACCTACTCAAGATATGACAGTTATAGACGCTCGTGCTCTTCATCTTTTACCTGGATTTATTGATGTTCACACTCATCTTGGTCTCTATGATGAAGGTACTGGTTGGGCTGGCAATGATGCAAATGAAACATCTGAAGTTTCAACACCACATATCCGTTCCTTAGACGGAATCCACCCTTTTGATATTGCATTTCAAGATGCTGTACAAAACGGAATCACAACTGTTCACGTTATGCCAGGAAGTCAAAACATTATCGGTGGTACTACTTGTGTAATAAAAACAGCTGGAACTTGTATTGATCATATGATTATTCAAGAACCTGCTGGCTTAAAGATTGCCTTTGGAGAAAATCCTAAAAAGGTCCATAGTAATGGAACAAAAGAATCCATAACACGTATGGGAATTATGGGATTACTTCGGGAATCATTCTATGAAGCACAGCACTACGGACATGCAGCTGATTTTCGAATGCTTCCTATCTTAAAAGCATTACGCCGCGAAATACCCGTACGTATCCACGCTCACCGAGCAGATGATATTAGTTCTGCTCTACGCTTTGCAACAGAGTTCAATCTCGATTTACGTATTGAACATTGCACAGAAGGACACTTTATTGTTGAAGAACTTTCAAAATACAATTTGAAGGTTTCAGTTGGCCCCACTCTTACACGTCGTTCTAAAATCGAACTTAAAAACAAAACATGGGATACTTACCATATATTATCGAAAAATGGAGTGGAAGTTTCTATAACAACAGATCACCCTTATACACCAATTCAATATTTAAATGTTTGTGCTGCTGTCGCAGTAAGAGAAGGATTAGACGAAAAAACTGCACTAGAAGGAATCACTATATTTCCAGCACGAAATTTACGTTTAGAGGATAGAATTGGCAGCATTGAGGTTGGAAAAGACGCTGATCTCGTGTTATGGACTCATCATCCTTTCCATTATTTAGCCAAGCCTGTACTAACCATGATTGATGGGAAAATAATTTACAAAAAAAATAAAAAAAACTAGTTTATTTTTTTGACTAGATAAAGTATTATACGATTATAAACTGAATGAAACCATAATCAATTTGTGTCGTGATTATCATTTTCAAATTGATGAATGGGGAAGGCAAATGGTGCGCCACCAGCGTTAGAAACTGGTTCTAGTGGGTTCGATTCCCACCCCGAAATTTTTTAAAGATTGATATAAAAATTTCGAGGGTGGGGTGCTTTTTCGTCATGCTACCCTCGTGTGAGGAGGAATTAGTATGTTGAAAAAACGCGACTTACACGACAGCCACGTTCTATACGAGTTAATGGTGGATCCAGCTGTCTTCCCTTTTGTGCGTCAAAAGGCTTATTCTTATGAGGAGTATTTATTTTTAACGAAACAAACGATTGAAGCTGAAGAGCGCGGGGAATTAATTTCACGCACAATTTTAGATGAATGGGGTAACCCCATCGGAACAATTACTTTATTTGATGTGCAAGAAAAAGCCGGATTTCTCGGAACCTGGCTTGGCAAACCCTATCATGGAAAAGGCTATAATAAATTGGCGAAAGATTCATTTTTTAGTGAACTTTTCTATGAATTAGATATTGAAACAATCTTTATGCGTATTCGCAAAATAAATATTCGTTCTATTAAAGCTGCCGAAAAACTACAATATGTTAATCTAGCTAACGAAACAAGAAAAGCCGTTTATGATGAAATTAACGCAAATGAAGAAGTATATAACTTATATGAAATCCCAAAAGATCAATATACACTTGCTACAATGCGAGATACAACGTTCCAAGATGCTCACCAATTAAAAGAAGCATAATCTAAATTTTTAGAAAAAATAATTAACCATTAACATTTTGCCATATACGTATATCACCCCATGTCTTTGGAAACGATAGATAGTGACTTTAGGACACGAGGTGATTTGTAATGGATAAAAAGAAACGTGACAAAGCAAAAAATACATTATCTAGTACACAAGAGGTTCTCTACCAACGAGAATTTCGCAAAGCAGATCGCGCAGCGGGTTATCGCTCGAAAAGTATTTAAAGTGAGAATGAATAATTAGAAGTTTTCCCCCCTAATTATTCATTCTCATTACATATTTTTTCTACGTGATAGAATAGACAAAAAAGGTTCCTTATAAATAAGGAACCTTTTTTTGTGTGGATAACGTTATCCACACAATTTATAGAATTGTGAATAAATTCAATAAACCTTTCACAAGTTTATATGTTGCAACGCATAGTAAATGTTAGAATTGTGGATATTTTTCTAAAAATTGTGGACAATGTGGATATAGTTGTTAATATTTCGACTTTACTGTTTATTAAAAGCGTAATCTCCATGTGGATAAGTTACTACTTTATCGTATAAAACAATAAAAAACCCTCTTTAAACATATAAAAGAGGGTTTCATATTAAGTAAATAATTGTGCAAGAGCAGGTGATTTAATAGGTATATGATTCGGTTCTACATGATTTTCTGCCAAAATTGTATCCACAATATGACCAGCTGGCTCCGGACGATAAATGCTTTTCATCGCTTCTTTCATTTGAAGAAGCTTCATATCATCTTGTAATAACGCCTCTGTCTTTGCAAAAACCTCACTATCATCACGAATGACAACTGCAGCTCCTTTTCTTTCAAAGTACATCGCATTTTCATTTTCTTGTCCTGGAACAGGCTTATATAAAATGACAGGTACTTGCAATGCTGCCGCTTCACTTAACGTAATACCGCCCGGCTTCGTAATCATACAAGAAGTAACACGGAATAATTCATCAATATTTTCAACATAACCAAATACTTTTAATGCATCAGGATTTTTTTCCTGAAGCCCTAATAAATCCTGTTTTAACGCTTCATTTTTCCCACAAACGACAACTACTTGTAAATCAGGTACTGACATAAATGATTGGCATAGTTCTTTTACACTTCCTAATACCCCATGAGCACCTGCTACAATTAGTAAAATCTTTTTATTCTTACATAACTGATATTTATTATATATAATGTCTGGATTGATCTTCAGCTCAAAACTACTACGAATCGGAATTCCAGTTTCAACAATTTGCTCCGCAGGCACACCGATATCAACCATAACTTTTTTCACGTGATCAGTTGCTACAAAATAACGATCTACTTCCCGATGAATCCATATTTTGTGCACACAAAAATCCGTTAATACGTTATACACAGGAATTGAAATACCTGTTTGCTTTTTTAACTCTGGTACAGCTATGATCGGAAATGTATTAATAACAATATCCGGTTTCTCTGCTTGTAAAAGTAATTTCAAACGTTTTCTTCCAAAATTCGCATACCAAGATGCTATTTTTTTATCATAAATTTTTTCTACGCCGTAATAAAACAAGCGGTATAATTCTTTTCCTATTGTATAACTTTTTAAATATAAATATTTTGTAATATCGGTTATAACTGGATGTGATTCTCCGAACAAATCGCATACAATTACATCTTCAATTCCTTTTTGGCGAAATGTTTGTTCTAATGTTTTCGCTACTTGCACATGACCATTACCGTAATGTGCAGTTAATATTAAAACCTTGGGGTTTTTTATCAAACAAATCCACTCCTAGCTTATTGTTTCTCCATATTGCATATACGACAATAGGAAAAACATTTTCCTTAAAAATTACATAAACAGATTCTAATACTTCTCTTTCAGCTATGTACCTGTCGTGGATATGCAAAGCATATAAGATTGACCCCTTAATCCTATCTGTGCTCATATCTTTACATTATACTTTCCTATAAGAGCTTTCGCAATAACTTACAAATGTTCTCTATTCCATGATACTCACTCTTTTACTTCTTAATTCTTTTTACTATTTTGATTTCCCTTTACAATTATGTAAATTTATCCACTTATTCCTTACAAAAATATGGATATTCTATTTTCAGTATACTCTTTTCTATATACATACTCTAGGTTTTATTGTAAAGAAAGCAAAAAGTCTAATCCAATATTTGGATTAGACTGCTTGTAAAATATGTCTTGCTTTCTCTACATTCTTTTCAGTAGGTGGTTCTACACTTGCAAGTGGATACTTATGCCCAAGTGCCTCCCATTTATATACACCAAGCTTATGATATGGTAGCACTTCAACTTTCTGAACATTAGACAGGCTTTGAATAAAGCTAGATAATTTTTGTAGATCCTCTTCATTATCCGTAATACCAGGAACTAATACGTGTCGTACCCAAATCGGTTTATTTTTATCCGATAAATAACGAGCAAATTGTAAAATATGTTCATTTGGTTTTCCTGTTAATTTACGATGTTTCTTTGAATCAATATGTTTCAAATCCAATAAAACTAAATCTGTGTAATCCATTAAAATGTCTAGCTTGTTTTGGAATTCTGGTTCTTCTGAATAACAACCACCCGAAGAGTCAATTGTTGTATGAATTCCAGCTTCCTTACATTTCTTAAATAATTCAATTAAGAAATCTAACTGTAATAATGGTTCCCCACCACTAACTGTTATACCGCCTCCGGAAGCTTCAATAAAAGGAAGGTAACATGTCACATCCTGCATTACTTCTTCAACTGTTATTTCTTTTCCTTTACCGATCTCCCACGTATCAGCATTATGACAATATTGACAACGTAATAAACACCCTTGTGTAAATATGACATAACGAATTCCTGGGCCATCAACAGTACCACAAGACTCTACAGAATGAATTCTTCCTTTTACCATGTTACTTCCTCCTTTATTGAAGCAGCCTCCCTCTACTATTTATATAAAGCAGAGGGACACTTTTTCACTTACATACTTTCATGCATTGTACGGTTAATTACATCGATTTGTTGTTCACGAGTTAATTTAATAAAGTTTACAGCGTAACCAGATACGCGAATTGTTAATTGTGGATATTTTTCAGGATGTTCCATTGCATCCATTAATGTTTCACGATTAAATACGTTAATATTTAAGTGATGACCTTCTTTTACTGCATAACCATCAAGCATTGATACTAAGTTACGTACTTGTACATCATCTTCTTTACCAAGTGCTTTTGGAATAATAGAGAATGTATTAGAAATACCATCCTGTGCATCTTCATATGGTAATTTAGCTACAGATAATAATGAAGCTAATGCACCTTTTGTATCACGGCCATGCATTGGGTTCGCACCTGGTGCAAATGGTTCTCCAGTACGGCGACCATCTGGAGTGTTACCAGTTTTCTTTCCGTATACAACGTTAGATGTGATTGTTAAGATCGACATTGTATGAACAGAATTTCTGTATGTTTTATGTTTACGAAGTTTATTCATAAATGTTTTTACAAGATTTACAGCGATTTCATCTACACGGTCATCATTGTTACCGTATTTAGGGAAATCTCCTTCGATTTCAAAGTCAACTGCAATACCGTTTTCATCACGAATTGGTTTTACTTTTGCGTGCTTAATTGCACTTAAAGAGTCTGCTACTACAGATAGACCCGCGATACCTGTTGCCATTGTACGAAGAACATTTGTATCATGGAGTGCCATTTCAATACGTTCGTAGCTATATTTATCGTGCATGTAGTGAATAACATTTAATGTGTTTAAATATAGACCCGCTAACCATTCCATTGTCATATCAAACTTATGCATAACTTCTTCATAATCTAATACTTCAGAAGTAATTGGTGCGTACTCAGGACCAACTTGTGCTTTAGATTTTTCATCTTTACCACCGTTAATCGCATATAGTAATGCTTTTGCTAAGTTTGCACGTGCGCCGAAGAACTGCATTTGTTTACCAATTCTCATTGCAGATACACAACAAGCAATTCCATAGTCATCGCCGTAGTCAGCACGCATAATGTCATCATTTTCATATTGAATTGCTGATGTTTTAATAGACATTTTCGCACAGTAGTTTTTAAAGTTCTGTGGTAATTGTTTAGACCAAAGAACTGTTAAGTTTGGTTCTGGAGCTGGTCCTAAATTATCTAGTGTATGCAAGAAACGGAATGAGTTCTTTGTTACTAATGGACGACCATCTAATGCCATACCACCGATAGACTCAGTTACCCAAGTTGGGTCACCAGAGAATAATTCATTATAATCAGGTGTTCTTGCAAATTTCACAAGACGTAATTTCATAATGAAGTGATCCACAATTTCTTGTACTTCTTCTTCTGTTAAAGTACCATTTGCTAAATCTCTTTCAATATAAATATCTAAGAATGTAGAAGTACGTCCAAGACTCATCGCAGCTCCGTTTTGCTCTTTAATTGCTGCAAGATATGCGAAGTATAGCCATTGGAATGCTTCTTGTGTATTTGTTGCCGGCTTAGAAATATCAAAGCCATGAGAAGCAGCCATTTGTTTTAACTCTTGAAGCGCACGCATTTGCTCAGATAACTCTTCGCGTAAACGCATTGTATCTTCGCTCATTACACCGCCAGTTAAATTTAAATCAGCTTTTTTCGCTTCAATTAAATGATCAATACCATATAATGCTACGCGTCGGTAGTCACCAATAATACGTCCACGTCCGTATGCATCTGGAAGACCAGTAATTACACCTGATTTACGTGCATTTCTCATTTCTGGTGTATAAGCATCGAATACACCTTGGTTATGAGTTTTTCTCCAATCTCTAAAAATACGACTAAGCTCTTTGTCCATTTCGTATCCATAAGATTCACAAGCTTGTTCCGCCATACGAATACCACCATATGGTTGTAAAGAACGTTTAAATGGTTTTTCAGTTTGGAAACCGACTACTTTTTCAATATCTTTATTTAAATATCCTGGTTCATGTGATGTAATAGAAGAAACAATTTTTGTATCCATATCAAGAACGCCACCGTTTTCACGTTCTTTCGTTGTTAAATCCATTACTTGATCCCAAAGTTGTTTCGTTGCTTCAGTTGCTCCCGCTAAGAAAGATTCATCTCCTTCGAAAACGTTTACATTATTTAAAATGAAATCGCGAACATCAATCTCTGCTTTCCATTTTTCACCTTTAAAGTTTTCCCATGCGTTTTTAACATTTTCTAATACTTGAGTCATCCTAATCTCCTCCATTTTTGATTAGTACAGGACTAAGATTTTTTATATAACAGCTTACACACTTAGAATACTACTTTTTTGCGAAAGTGAACGAAATAGTTGTGAAATGTTTGTGAAATGTTGAGCAAACTACTATATGCACAGTGTTAACTTCACTTAAAAGTCTTTATAATTAACCCTTTCCTTAATTGTATTTTTTTGGTATCCTTATATACGAGTCCTATTTTGTAATATAAGAACAATACCCATTGTAGAGCTGTAATACTCTTATCTCCTAATCTGTTATAGTTTTTATAACAGAACAAAAAAGTGTACATATGTTGTACACTTTTTTTGTTACTACTCTAAAGCATCTCTTTTTCTATTCCCATCATAGAATCCACCACGACTGCCTTCTAATACAATTAATTGCTCTAATCCTTCTATATGATCACCTATAATTCGCAAGACAGCTGGAGGATGACCTATTTTTGCAAAATGTTCACTGGGACGAATACGGTTCATCTTATCGACCTCTACACGACATACACACGCAATCTCGAATCCTGACAGAATAGCTTTCACTTGGGCTACACAAGGTGAAAGTAAAGATCTATATCCGATTTCTTTCAAACACTTACGACTAAACGCATTCGGTACAGCGATAAGAGAGCCTACTCCTAGATCTTTTCTATCACAAGCTAAATTTAATGCATATTTAAATGCAGTTACAAGATGAAGCGGTACTCTTAAATCTAAATAATGATTTAGATCATTTAAGGCGACATCCATTCCATCTGCAATAGCTTTTGCGAAAGGATATAACTCCCTAGCCGGAATAACAAAGTCGCCGTCTATAAATAATACAATTTCCCCTTTTGCAAAATAAGTTCCAAGTGAACGCCCCACATCATTTCCAAGTGCTTCTTTATATACAATTGTTGTTGCTCCCTTTTCTTTTGCAATCGTTGCTGTTTTATCAGCTGAACCATTTACAACAACGATAATTTCAAAAGGTTCAATTTTGCGGAGCTCTTCTATAACGTTTCCAATTGTTTTCTCTTCATCTTGTACAGGAATAATGACCGATAGTTGCTTTCCTTTATACAACTTAGAGGTGACGCCCCATCCTTGATAAAAATCTTCGAAACTTAAAGTATGATAAACACACTCTCTTTTCCTATTTCCATCATAATATCCTCCGCGCTCATCACTGCCTACTATTCGCTCCGCTACAGCTTCTATATGATCACCTATCATCCTTTTTTCAGATTGAGAAAGACCCGTGCCATATGCAGCATGCTCGGTCGGCCGAAATTTATTCGGCGTAATAACGTCAATTGCACAATGACGACTAATTCTCCATTTGCTTTGTACTAGGCGTAAATGAGCGACAATAGGATTAACAAAACATTCATATCCAATGCTTTGAACAACTTCTTTCGTCAACGCATGAGGTACAGATAATAAAGAATCAATTTTTAACTCTTCACGCTCTAACATTGCATTTAATATTTGGCGCCATACTGTCACGGAGTGCGGTTTTTGTTTCTTTAAAAATAGTGCGTCCAAATTATTTAAAACGATGTCGGCCTGATCATGTAAAATTGGATTCAGAAATAATTGTAATTTTGAAGTTTGAATAGCAAAATCTCCATCTATAAATAGTAGTACATCACCTATCGCGTGTTTTGCACCGACCGCACGTCCAACGTCGTTCCCGAGTAGCTCTGTATACTCGATTACTTTACACCCTAAACGACTGGCAACCTCTTCTGTACCATCGTTACAACCGTTTGCTACTACAATAATCTCTACTGGATTTAATCCGTTTACAGATTGAATAACGTCTGAAATCGTATCCGCTTCATTACATACAGGTATAATAATTGATAGCGACTTAGCCATTGTTTTCTTCACGAAACCATTTAATAGTTTCTTTCAATCCTTGTTCCCACGTTACTATCGCTTTAAACTGCACAAGTTCTTTTAATTTCGTTACATCTGGTCTTCTATTTGGAATTTCTTCAAAGCCATGTGGGTATACCTCTTCGAAAGGAACTTGGACAATCTTTGAAGAAGATTTCGTTAGCTTTTTAATTATTTCTGCTACTTGTTTTATACTCTTTTCGTTCTCAGAACCTATATTAATAATCTCACCATTTACCTTCTCATCCATCGCTCGAATCGTTGCCTCTACCGCATCACTTACATACGTAAAGCAACGTGTCTGCTTTCCATCTCCATATACGAGAATGTCTTCTCCTTGCAGGGCCGCACTGATAAATCGTGGGATTACCCCTGCATACGGACCATCTTTCGCTCTTGGACCATAAATATTAAAATAACGAACAATCGTTACAGGTAAACCTTCTAAAGCGTATCCTAAACATAATGTTTCTTCTAACGTTTTACAAATTGCATAACTCCAACGTATTTTAGAAGTCGCCCCGTATAATCGATCCCCCTCTTCAGAGAAGGGTGGCTTTGCCTTACCATATACTTCTGAAGTAGACGCAAAGACTACTTTCTTCTTTCCTTTTAGTGCTGCTTGTAAAATGTTTCTCGTTCCATCAAAATTCGTTTCAATAAGCTCTATACTCTTTTCCATTGTCGTTTTCACACCTAAAATTGCTGCTAAATGAAACACTACATCATGTTGATTTACTAATTCATAAATTGAGCTTTTATCTAAAACGCTTATTGGAATAACCCGAATTTCTTTCATTAACTCATCATGATATTTATTTTTTCCTTTATAGAAGTTATCAACGATTGTGACCCCATAACCTCTTTTCACCAATTCTTCAGCTAGATGTGATCCAATGAACCCTGCTCCACCTGTAATTAAACATTTCTTACTCATACACTCACCTTCTTTACAATTCCACGTGTATCTATTACTCGCTTCATTCCTTTAAAAAGCTTCCAATCGATATTAGAGTGATCAGTTAAAATTAAAATACAACCCGCTTGTTTAATGACTTGTTCATCCAAAGAAACAGATTGGTATACCTTATCTCCAAATTTTGCAGAAGAAATATATGGATCATGATATTCTATCTCATATCCTTCTTCTATTAACAATTCAATAATTGGCAACGCTGGTGATTCTCTTAAGTCATTTACATCTTTCTTATACGCAATTCCTACAATTAAAACTGATGCAGGTGATTGCACCATGCCTTTTACTTTCCGAACTATTTTCTCTGGCATTTCTTCATTAATTACATGTGCCGCCTCAATTAATTGACTAATTGCTCCATTCTTTTTTATTCTCCATTGAAAATATAAAGGGTCTACTGGAATGCAGTGTCCCCCTATCCCTGGCCCTGGCCAATATGGAGTAAATCCAAACGGTTTTGTAGATGCAGCTTCAAGCGCCTCATAAAAATCAATTCCTAAACTTTCACATAATGTGTTTAACTCATTTACTAATGAAATATTGACTAGGCGCTGAATATTTTCAAATAACTTACACATTTCCGCTACTTTCGGAGAACTAACTGGAACAACTACATCAAATGTAGTACTATACAACTCCTGTACTTTTTGTTTACACGTTTCTGTTTGTCCACTAATAACTTTTGGAATCGTTTGAACGGAATAATGACTATTAGCCGGATCAATTCTCTCAGGGGAATATCCGATATAGAAATCTTCTCCTACCTTTTGACCTGCTTGAGAAATAATCGGAATAATAACTTCCTCAAGTGTGCCTGGATATGTGGAGCTTTCGAAAATGAAGGTTTGTCCTTTTTGAAGATGTTGTTGTATATAATGAGAAGCTGAAATGAGGGCACTTAAGTCTGGTTCTCTTTTTTCATTAATTGGAGTCGGAACAGTGACAATAACATAATCACTATTTTGAAAATCAGCAATGCCTTGATCTGGTGTATTTACTATTAATTTTTTTTTAGTCAATAAACTTTGTAACAATTTAGAAGAAACATCTGGAATATAACTTTCTCCTTTTATAATCGATTCTATTTTTCTAGTATCTTTATCTAATCCAATTACTGTATGTCCTCTCTCTGCAAAATGAACTGCCAAAGGAAGGCCAACATATCCTAATCCGATAATAGCAACTGTACTACTAACATTCATCTGTATTCTCTTCTTCCTTTCTCAATTGTTGAATTATATTTCTATCCCGCTCTCCATCTGTAAAACTCCCACGCTCATCTGTGGATTGCAATAAATATGCAATTGCCTCAAGCTGATCACCGAAAATACGGTCAAATGCTGGAATACGTCCATTTACAAATCCATGTTGCTCTGGGCGTACCCGATTTGTTTTTATAACATCTACAAACTCTACCGCTGTAATAGAGAATCCCTCCAAAATAGCTTTCATTTGAGCTAGTGGCGGAATGATAAGAGAATCGTATCCTATTTTCTCTATTACCTTTTTATGCATAGCATGTGGTACTGCCGTTAATGAGTTATTCCATAAATCTGGTCGTTTCGCTACCAAATTCACAAAATATTTTCCCATGCTAATTGGATCTGCCGGATGAAACATATCTAATAAGCACTGTAAATCATTTAATGCCACATCATGTCCATCTTCAATCGCATGTAAAAATGGAATTAGTTTTTTTCCTGGAATAACAAAATCACCATCGACAAATAAACAAATGTCGGCCGTGGCATGCATAGCTCCTATCGCTCGAGCCACATTATGTCCGAGCGCTTCCTCGAATTCAATAACGATAACATTCTCTAACTTTGCTTGTTTAATTGTCTCCATATCAGCTCCATTCGCAACCACTATAATTTCATCTACACCTGCTTTTTTCACTTCTTGTATAACAGATCTTATAGTCATTTTCTCTTCTGATACGGGGATAATGGCACTATATTTCGCTTTTTTCTTTTGTAATACAACTGGTTTATACTTTCCTATAAACGCTCTATCCCTATTTCCTTCTGAAAAACCACCACGCTTACCATATATTTCGATTGCATATTGCAAAGCACGTAAATGATCTCCCATAATACGACTAGTCGCTTTCGGATAAGGAGAACCGGGTGATGTACCAGTATGAACAGGACGCACTTTATTTGTATGAATAACATCGACCGAAGCCATATCGACAATATCTACTCCTCTAGACATCGCCATCGCTTGAAACAGTGCTGGATCTGCTAAATTCCACCAACCAAATTTCTGAATAACTTCCCTACTCATTGCATGTGGAATTGCGATTAAAGATCCAACAACAAGCTCTTTTTTATTCAAATAGCGATTCAACATAAATTTGCCAACTGTCGTATAATGCGGTCTCACCTTTAAATATACGGACCATGTTAAATTATTCACAACAATTTGGTGGCCTTGCTGAATTCCTTTTATGAAATGTTGCAACTCTTTATTATCAATAACGATGTCACCATCTAAAAATAAAACCATGTCACCCTTCGCTTCTCTTGCTCCAATCGCCCGTCCAACATCATTGCCAAGAGAATATTGATAATAAATGACATGACAATGATGTTGTAACGCTATTTCTTTTGTCCCATCTGTCGATCCATTATCTACTACGATAATTTCATATGGTTTCAATTTCTCTACTTCTACTAAAACTTGTGCTAAAGTACTCGCTTCATTATGCACTGGAATAACAACTGATACTCTCATACTTGTATCACTCTTACCCTTCCAAGCGAACATAAGCAATAATAGGAGTACGCACGATTACATCTTCCGGTGGTCCATAAGAAGGAGAAGTACGAACACTTACTGCCCCATCCGTCACAGATAACAGAATGCCTGCAACAATTTCTACAGCTGTAACAACTTGCACTAACTCACCAACATGGTTACGCAATTCATCAGTAAATAACATAATATAAGTCTCCTTTCTTACGCTTCTTTTATTGATATAATACTTGTAAATGGTAATAAAACTTCTGTCCCTATTCCTTCTTGCAGTGTTAAGAAATCATCACCAACTGCTACAATTACACCTGTCAACTGTCCAACCGTCACAGTAATTTCAACGTTTTTACCTAAATATTGCTTTGCAATTTCTTTAAACGGTGATGTATTACATTCTTTTAATATGTTACAAATAATAGATTGAAATTGACTTGATTCAATAAATTCTTCCGTAGCTTTCTTTGAATTTCTTTGAATAAACCTTGCGAAGTTTTGCGAAAATAAAAGTCGTTCCACAGCAGGTAATAATTTGTCATCTAAAAAATAGCCTAATTGTCTATTAAATAATCGGGATAATTTATGCCAATATTTTTTGAACAGACACATATACTTCTCCTCCTATTATTTTTTTAAGTTTTAAAATTACATCCATACATCTTAATGTATACAAAGCAGGCTTTTTTTGTGATAGGTAAGGCATACATTTTTCAAATAAACAATCTTTTCTAATCACATAAAAAAGATAGATGGTGTCCCATCTATCTTTATATATATTTTAATGTTCAATTGTAACAATGGCAGCTACACTATAATAAACCGCTGGTGGTAATTCTGCCTGTTCACTTATAGAAGCTGTAACAAGTGAACCACCGCTTGCCGAAAAATACTTAACAGCTTCTAACGGAATACCATCTTGTTTTACATCAATATGCGTTCCATCTCGCCAATCTATTTTCTGCATTGTTGCTGAAAGGTCCCCAGTCACTTTACCAAATTCTTTACCATCCACCCCTAAAAAAATCCATTCCCACTTTGTTAAACTTAGTATTTGTGTTAACTCTCCAATTTTCTTTCCGTCTACATTAGAAAAAATATAGACGTTGCGTACTCCCATCTTCTTTTGAACACGCAACAATCTTTCTCCCGAGTGATTATATAAATACAATTGTTGCTTATGTAATCCCCTAAAAAGAAAAGAAAGTACAGCTTGCCATACACGTTGAATAACAAAATCATACTCTTCTTTTAAAAACCCTACTGCACTGCCATCTAGTCCAAAGTACGTTATTGCTTGAAATACCCCTACCTCTTTGCGAACAACAAATTTTTGTTGCTCAAATAATTCAGAAGTCTCTATATTATAATTTTCCTGTTTAAGTATTTTTGATCTTCGTTTTTCCATAAAACTATATATTAATAATCCAATTGCTGGTAGTACAACACTTATTAATTTCAGATTTTCTTTCTCCGAAGTGAATAGCATCCCTTTTTTATATTCCATCACTAATACAATTGCGACGATAATCCATACAATGACAGATACAAAAAATATGCGTTTTGCATTACGTGCGTGATGCTTATGTATACTCATATCCCTCCCCCTTTTCCATTTATCCCGCTATTCGCCGGGCAGTAAGACCCCCACTTCAAAATCCAGCGAAAGCAAAGAAGTTAGGTGGGGGATGAACACCCCCCCCACTGGTTAAAGTTTCACTTTATTTCATTATCTCATTACCCCCTACACTTCCTCAATAAAAAAAGACTATCCAATAGGATAGTCTCTTACACTTCAACATTTCGCAACATCGTATAAATGTCGTTATTCACTTTACCAAACGATTTAATGTTATTTTGAATGTTAGATAATAAAACGACATACACACTTCCGTTTTTACTAAATCCATTTAAGCAATTCCATCCTGGCATTACACCGTGATTTGAATAACTGCCCGGGTCTACATACCAACCAAATCCGTAATCTTTTTTTCCGCCTGTAAACATTTGATCATAGCTCTCTTTTGAAATTAATTTTCCAGAGAAGAGCGCTTCATTAAATAAATATAAATCATGTGCACTTGTATATATATCACCACAACCATATAGTTGTGACATACTTGGAATATTAGGTGTTGTCATATTGTTATTTACTATTTTATAACCTGTCGATGGAAACCTTGTTTGCTCTAGCGCTTTACCGAAACCAGACTGCTTCATACCCGCAGTAGCAAAAATATGTTGTTTAATATACTCTTCTAACGGTTGTCCACTTACCTTCTCAGCGATGTAGGCCAGTATAGAATAGTTCGAATCGGAATACTTCCATTTCTCTCCTGGACTCCCAATACGCTTTTGCTTTCCTATTCGTTTTATCAATTCTTCATGAGAAATATCCTCTGTTCCTTGCTCATACTCTGGAATTCCTGATGTATGTGTTAGTAAATGTTTTAACTGAATACCATTACCTTGAGGGAAATCTGGAATATACTTTGCAACGGTATCCTCTACGTTTAATTTATTTTGATCTTTTAATTGCATAATAGCAGTCGCTACAAACGCCTTTGAAATCGAACCAATATAAAAAGTTGTCTCTGAATTATTCGGTACTTGTTTCTCTTTGTTCGCCATACCGTATCCTTTATTCAAAAGAACTTTTCCGTTCTTCACAATAACAGCTGTTCCGCTAAATCCTGCGTTTTGTAAATATTGATCTAATTGAGCGTTTTCATTAATTTCTTGAGGTGGTCCCTCAGCAGGCTTTTCCACAGCTTGTACTTGCTTTACTTGTTCTTCCTGCTCTTTTTGTTTTTGTGCTTCTTGCTGCTTTTTTTCTTCTTTCTTTTTTAGCTCTTCTTGTTTCTTCATTTCTGCCGCTGCTTTTAAAGTTTCTTCTTTCTTATTATGCGCAACAATTTTTGTATACATGAAATATACAACTGAAAATAGTAAGACGAGAATGATTGTTCTTTTTATGTATACAATCGGCCGACGTGACTTCCCATTCGCATTATTTTTTTCTTGATCCATAATTGCTTTTTTCCCCTTATTTACCGATAATTTAATTCCACTACACAAGATTCATTCCGGATCTTTTTCATAGATTTTCGACATTCCATTCGACGTCATCCCTACTTTATCACGCACTGCACATATTACCAACCTATATGCATAAAAAAGAAAAAGAAAATTTACAAAAGTAAGATTCCCGTTAAATTGTTAACAAAAAAAAGAGGATATCCTCTAAAAATTGATGTTATCAATCTTTTTGGATATCCTCTTATCTCATTATTTATACGTGTTTTTTCATATCATCGGCAACAGATTCAACATTTGTACCTACGATAACTTGTACACTTGTTTCACTTAATTTCATAACACCTTTTGCACCAGCACGTTTTAATGCTGCTTCGTTTACTTGACCAGCATCTTTCACTTGTAAGCGTAGACGTGTTGCACAATTATCAATAACTGTTAAGTTTTCTTTTCCACCTAAAGCTGCTACGTAAGTTTCACCAATTGAACCTGCCACTGGTGCATCACCCTCTTCAGCTAACTCATCGTCATCTTCACGACCAGGAGTTTTCAGGTCGAACTTCTTAATTAAGAAGTAGAATACTGCAAAGTAAATTGCTGCATAAATTAAACCGATTCCTGCTAATAATACAGGTTTTGTTGCAATACCAAAGTTAATAACGTAATCAATAGCACCGGCACTAAATGTGAAACCATCACGAATGCCAAGTGATGTTGTAATAAATAGCGACAGACCTGTTAATACTGCATGCACACCATATAATACTGGTGATAAGAACATGAATGAGAACTCAATTGGCTCTGTAATACCAGTTAAGAATGAAGTTAATGCTAGACCAGCTAACATACCTGTAACCATTTTACGCTTTTCTGGTTTAGCAGCCGCAATCATTGCGAAACATGCTGCTGGTAAACCAAACATCATAACTGGGAAGAAACCAGTCATAAACATACCTGCTGATGGATCTTTTGCAAAGAAGCGAGCGATATCACCATGAACAAGATCGCCAGCTGCATTTGTAAAGTCACCAAGTACGAACCAGAAGTATGTGTTCATTACGTGATGTAAACCGATTGGAATTAATAAACGGTTTAATAATCCGAATAAACCAGCACCAACTGAACCTAAGTTTACGATACCGTGTGATACTGCATCAATACCAGTTTGGATTGTTGGCCAAATTTGACCGAATACTAATCCTAAAAGAAGCATTACAATAGAAGTAATGATTGGTACGAAACGTTTTCCAGCAAAGAATCCTAACCATTCTGGTAGTTTAATCTTATGGAATTTGTTGTATAGTAATCCCGCAACAACCCCTGCAATAATACCACCGAGTATGGCCATATTTATTTTTGGCGTCAAAGCTGCTGCTTTAGAAACCTTATTCATTGTATCCGCTAATTTAGTTGGATCTACTGAACCGACTAAATCTTGAACACTCTTTAATTTATCGTTTAGTTCTGCTGTTGAGTAAGTAACACTTAAAGCATTAGTTGTATTCTTCATAACTAAAAATCCGATAGCACCTGCAAGACCAGCTGCCCCACTACCATCAACAGACAAACCGATTGCAACACCAATTGCAAAAATAAGTGCTAAATTATCAAAAATTGCTGCACCGGCCTGTGCCATAACAGGAATGTTTAATACGTCTTCTTGTCCTAGACGAAGCAATAATCCTGCTGCTGGTAGCACTGCGATTGGAAGCATTAACGCTTTACCAATACGTTGTAGAAACTGCAACATTTTAATTCCCCCTATCAAATTTATGAAATCGTTATCATTATAAGTACGCCTTAGAAAACGCTTTCTATTTACATAACCATAATAACATATAGTTGTATAGATGTGTAGTTTTTATTTTCGAATTTTTTATGGATAAATCTCCTATTTCCAAACTGTTATATAAAAGGGAAATTCTCCTTTTTCAATATAGAATACTCAAAACGAACTACCTACTATAGAACATGTAACTTTCGTTTTATCATTCCACTTTTTCATGTTATTATTTATTTCCGAGCATATCGGGAAAAGTAAACTTAGTTAATTCGAAATAGGAGCGTTGGTACTATGCAGTGCATTGAAACAAACAACTTACAACAGTTGTTAGAACAAGTAAAACCATATACGAAAAAAGGAAATCTTGCTACTTATATCCCCGAACTAGGAAATGCAAATCCAGATGATTTAGGGATTGCCATTTTCCATAAAGAAACAGAATACATCCATGCTGGCAACTCACAAACACTATTTACTCTTCAAAGTATTTCAAAAGTAATTACACTTGCACTTGCCCTTTTAGATCGTGGTGAAGAATATGTATTTTCTAAAGTTGGAATGGAACCAACTGGTGATCCATTTAATTCTATTATTAAGTTAGAAACGACAAGTCCTTCTAAGCCACTTAATCCAATGATTAATGCAGGAGCTCTAGCCATTACAAGCATGTTAACAGGAAAAGATAATGAAGAAAAAATGGAGCGCATTCTTCATTTTGTACGTGAAATAACAGATAATCCTACTATTAACTATTCTTCTAAAGTTGCCAATTCAGAATTAGAGACAGCTTACTTAAACCGTTCACTTTGTTACTATATGAAACAAAACGGAATTATCGATTGTGATATTGAAGAACTTATGGATTTATACACTCGTCAATGTGCAGTTGAAGTAAACTGTATCGATTTAGCACGTATCGGCTTAATTTTTGCGATGGATGGCTATGATCCATATAAGAAAAAACAAATTATCCCTAAACATATTACAAAAATCTGTAAAACATTTATGGTTACATGTGGTATGTATAACGAGTCTGGTGAATTTGCGATTCGTGTTGGTATTCCAGCAAAAAGTGGTGTAGCTGGTGGCATTTTCGGCTGCGTAAAAGGAGAAATAGGAATTGGTATTTTCGGACCGGCTTTAGATGCAAACGGAAATAGTATTGCTGGTTTTAAAATTCTTGAACTTCTTTCTGCTCAAGAAGGTTGGAGCATTTTTTAATTGAGAGTTATCCTGCTATACTAGCAGGATTTTTTTATTTCATAAAATCCTCAATTTTATCAGCTATCCATCCCCCTTACAAAAACCGTATTGAAAGTTTCTCTATATCATGCATATTTGCTCCCCCCTCCTGAATAATATAGTACAACCTAGCGCTATATGTGGAGGTGTGAAAGATGAAACTAATATTTCAAATGGAAAAACAGCCTGTTCTTGAAAAAACAATTCTTCTTTTTATATTGAGTATTGTAGAAAGCCTGAAGTTAAAAGTGGTTTCACTCGATGAAGCTCACCGATACATATTCAATTTAGAAGTACTTGAACTATTAATGGATCGGAACATCGATGATCAAGTACTTGAACTTATCCATTTCGGAATGGGGCTTGAAGACATTCATCATGTACTTCCTGAAGAACTTGAACATACTATCGAAGAATTAAAGTGGCTTTGCATTCAAGTTTTAAGTGAGTACAGCATGCATGAAGAATCGGAACAATTAATTGAAGATATACGTTAAAAAAGCACCTATGTAGGTGCTTTTAATGTTTTTTTAAACTATTTTTATACGCCTCAATATTTACTGGTAGCTCTTCCTCTTCTAAAGTATGTTCATTTACATCTTTATGAATAAACGCACCTTTAGGCGGTTGATGGTCATGCCCTTTTTTCTTATGATCAAATGCTTTTCCGCGTCCCATACGGATCACCCTTTCTTTAAAAGAAATCCGTATTAGTATGGAGAAAAGTACGTCGATATATGCAATCCTTTGCCATATTTCCAAGGAAATACTCGAACATTGTTTTCTGTTCTCTTCACAATAACTGATCTATCCCAATAAGAATTAATAGCACGCCCGCAATAACAGTAGCCCATTTCCCTAAGTATGCTGCTAAAAATCGTTTTCCTACATACGCAAAACCACTAATACAAATAAAACTAAACACCCCAGAAATAGTTGCTGTAAGCCACAGATTCAAGTTTGTTACCCCAGCATCAAATCCACCCGCAATATTATTAATAGACAACGCTATCCCTAAAACAATTGCTTCTGAAAAACTAATTGTTTTAGAACCATCAAAATCTGCTTTTTCTGGATCACGTAAAATGCCTATAAGTACACTATCACCTTTAGAGTCTACGGTATTTCTTTGCCCAAAGAAAGGCTGACACAAAATAAACACTCCAATTATGCCTAAAACAATGGCCCCAATTAAATTTGCCGTAAACTCTGAAATAAATAACGCGATCCAGTTCCCAAAAAATCCAGCTAATAAAGTGAATAAAAATCCAAAAAATGCAATGATAAAATTATTAAGCCACGAAATTCGAATTTTACGAATGCCATATGCAATCCCAACACCTGCATTATCTAAATTAGAAGCAATTCCGATTAAAAAAATTGAAAATAGACCTGCCGTACTCATAAACAGCCACCCCTTTTTCTCACTTTTCCATGCATCTTATGAAAATGTTGAGCAACTGTGCCTGTCTGTTTCATATACATGTAAGAAATGCTCAACATTTTTTCAACAATAAAAAAGGAGTGCCTTCACTATGCCTAAAGAAAATCCAAATGAGCGGCTTAGTACATTAATAAAAAAACTTTTAAAAGAGCGTGCCTTATCCATGCGCCAATTAGGAATGCATACCAATATTGATCCCGCAACAATCTCAAGAATTATGAATGGTAAACAAGCGCCAAAACAAAAACATATACAAAAATTTGCAGAATGCTTGCAAGTCCCACCCCAACTATTATTTGATGAAATGTATCCTGATTCTCCTCACATTAATAAAGAAAAGACGGATATGTACACATCTCTTGATACAATTCAGCAAACGCTGCAATCCTCTAACTTATTCGATTTCGACTATACAACAACGCGCGTAAAACAAGAACTTGAAAACTATGAACGCTATGCTCAAACAACAGAAGGTGAAAAACGTATTCATGAAAGTTTCGCGAGTAAATTAGAACAAATTGATAGCGCTGGCCCTTTTATTGAACAACTAACAGATATGTATCAACAATTTTGCAATGAAACTATTTCAAATGAGGAACGTGCGGTTCTTGGAGGCGCATTATTGTATTTCATTTTATCAACAGACATTATCCCCGACTATCTCTTTCCAATTGGCTATTTAGATGATGCAATTGCTGTTGAATTAGCGAAAGAGAAATTAATCGAACTAAAACGAAAGACATAGAAAAACAAAGAACTATTTCAGTTGTTTCTGTTCAACTCTGAAATAGTTCACTAAAAAATCGTACAAGTATACCTACCTGTACGATTTCAACATACTAATCTATTTTTTTGTATGACACCATTCATATATAAATGCTGTTATTACTTTTGTAAATTCAATTAACTGTTCTACTTCAACTTTCTCATTTATTGAATGAGCTTCTTCTAATGTACCTGGTCCGTAAATAACAGCTGGAATATGAAATTCACTAAACCAACCACCATCCGTTACCGTTGCAGACATATCTAAAATTGCATGTTTAGATAGAATTGATTCGTGTACTGAGCTAAGAGTTTTTACTGCTGCATGTTCACTATCTACTTCTAAAGAAGGGAAAATTTCGCCACGATCCACAATCATTGATTCTCCGCCCCACTTAAATTGTGGTGGATTTTCACTTAACCATGGATCGGCAGCTGCTACTTTCCCAATATACTCTTCAATTTCTTTTATTATTTGTTCATGTGTTTCATTCGGATAGAAGTGCACTGTTATCCATAACCGGCACTCATCCGCAATAAACGCTGCATGCCTTCCGCCTTCAATAACAGCTGGGTTAATTGTTGTTGTTCCAGATGGATAACCTTCATATGTTTTCATAACTGCCCAATGACGCTCTAATTCTTGTAAACTTTGCACAATTTTCATCATTTTTTCAATCGCGCTTGCTCCAAATAAATGTCCTCCAGCATGAATCATTTGCCTGCGTGTTGCATCATGAAACGTCTGAGGGCTTTTCACCGTAATCCATCCAGTAATTACGCCGCCCTGTCCTTGCATATGTAAATCACTCGTATCCACTACGACTGCAAAATCAGCATCATAACCTCTTTTGCAGCATTGAAGTGTACCTGCCTCTCCAACTTCTTCACCAATTACTGATTGAAAGATTAAATCTCCAGGTAATTCAATGCCTGCTTCTTGTAAAATCTGAATAGCAAATAGCGCTCCAGCCAATCCACCTTTCATATCTGCCGCACCACGCCCAACTAACCAACCATTTTTTATAAACGGATCAAACGGATTAGTCTCCCACGCCTCATCTGCTGAAACTTCAGCTACATCCATATGTCCGTTAATAATAAGACTTTTATGTGTGTCACTTTCTATCCCTTTTTTCACCCCAACAACGTTCGGATCATTCGGATATACATCCCATTTATCAACACTAAAATTTCGTTTTCTTAGAAAATCCGCAACAAATTCCTGTGCCTCATTTGTGTTTCTCGCTGGCGGTGCTGGTGTTTCAAAACGGATTAAATTCTTTGTAAGCTCTAGTAACTCATCTTTTCGTAGATCAATCTGTTCTAATAGCTGTGAAACTTCTTGATTCATCACTAATTCCCCTTTGCATACATAGTATGTTTCCAGCTTTATTGTCACAAAAAAAGAGACTGTTTACAATTTTACAGTCTCTTTTTTCAGTATAAGTTTCTAATATATTTATAAACCTTCTGCTTCTGTTGTATTTACTTTTTCAACATGTTCTATTTTGCTTTCCTTATTTTTTGTCGCACGGTAAAACAGTAAACAAACAATCATAAATGGAATTCCACAATATAATGCCATTCTTTGCTCTGGGATAAAAGCCATAGCAACTATAACTGTTACATTTAATGTTAATGCAAGGAGTGGTACGAATGGATATAGCGGGGTTTTAAATTTCAAGTCCTTTACATCCCCGCCCTGCTTAATATATGACCTTCTAGCTAATAAGTTAGATAGAGCAATAGATGCCCAAACTAATATTGCCCCAAATCCGGCAATAGAAAGTAGCCATAAATAAACTGTATCTTCCGCATAAATACCTGATAGTAATGAAAGGCACCCTACAATTGTACTTACAATCAATGCATAAATAGGAACACCATTTTTAGATAACTTACCGAAAATTGGACTAATCATTCCTTGATTAGACATAGACCATAGCATACGAGAAGTTGCATATAATCCTGAATTCGCAACGGATAGAACCGCTGTAATAATAACGAAATTTATAATATCGGCTGCATAAGGAATACCAATTTTATCAAATACAACTACGAATGGACTTTCTATCACTCCCGCTTGCTGCCAAGGGAATAATCCCGCAAGAATGAAAATAGATAATACAAAGAACACCAGTATGCGCCAAACTGTATTATTAATTGCCTTCGGGATCGTTTTCTCTGGATTTTCACTCTCTCCAGCTGCAATACCAACTAGTTCCGTTCCTTGGAAGGAAAAATTAACTGCAATCATCGTAATTAAAATAGCTGATAATCCATTTGGAAACAACCCACCATAATCAGTAAAGCTGGAGAACATCGGTGCTGGTTCATTTCCTTTCATATCTAGAAAACCAAACATCGCTGCCCCGCCCAAAATAATAAATGCAATAATTGTAATGACTTTAATACTTGCAAACCAAAATTCAACTTCTGCAAAACTTCTTGAAGATAACGCATTGATAGCGAAGAGAAGCACCGCAAACGCTACGCACCAAATCCATGACGGTACATCAGGAAACCATCGTTTCATTAAAATACTAACTGCAATCAGTTCAATACCTATCGTAGCAGACCAGTTTAGCCATGACATCCAGCCGACTACATAACCCGCTGCAGGGGAAATGTGCTTTGTAGCATACGTTTGATAAGATCCTGCGTCAGGCATCGCAACAGCTAACTCTCCAAGACAGAGCATCGTTAAATACATAACAAATCCTCCAACAAGATACGCTACAATCGCTCCTCCAGGCCCAGCTTCATGAATTGTATACCCAGATCCTAAAAAAAGACCGGTACCAATAACTCCTCCAAGTGCAATCATAAAGATGTGCCTGCTTTTCAATTCCCTTTTTAACCCTTGGTTTTGATCCATCATATAAATCCCCCCTTTTCACTTTGGAAACCCATTTCATGTAAGCGTTTTTAAAAATGTTCATAATAAGAATAATTATTGAAAAGAGCAAAATACATAGTATCAATCACTACCTGTTATTAAAAGATCATCCCTCACTGTTATTAATAACTTTTTATCAGCGATAGCTTGTCCTTCTACTACTTCTAATGATTCGATATATCCACTGATTCCTACTTTAATTTCTACTTTCTGTTTATCTATTGTTTCAATTAACGCTAATTTCTCCCACTCATATACGTAAGAACTTTCCGTAACAAATAACTTCTCTACTTTCCCGTAACAAGGACTATACACGCCTTCTATAACCATCTTCACTTTATAAACTCCTCCTTCTTATTAATCGGTACTGAAACGTTGCATATCCCTCCTTTAGAGATTTCAACTATTATTTATGCAAAATGCGTACCAAGTCTCTGATTCATATATTAAATGAGAGTTTCATACAAAAAAGTGTGCACAACCGCAAAATTTTTCTATCATTTGAGAAGTTTTAAAAGGAAAATAGCAAAAAAATTTTGCGATTTTATAAGAATTTTAATAAAATTATAAAAAGTCAGTCTTCATAGGGTGAAATGAGGAGAAGATAATCTATGCGTACAGAAGAAATTAATTTTAAACAGGTCATTGAAATGAATATGCTATATGAAACTTTGCTCAATGAGCTCGATATCGGGATTCATATTATTAATGAGGAAAGTAAAACGATTATCTACAACCGCAAAATGATGGAAATTGAATCAATGGAACGCTCAGATGTGCTATATAAAAGTCCTTTAGAAGTATTCGCATTTGAAGAAAATAAAAATAGTACTCTTATAGAGGCATTAAAATTAGGAAAAACAAACAAAAATATAAAACAAACGTATTTTAACAATAAAGGGCAAGAAATTACGACGATTAACAACACTTTCCCTATAATAGAAAACGGAAAAATTAAAGGCGCTATTGAAATTTCAACAGAGATTAGCCATTCCAAACAAACAATGAAAACAAACCTTTCTCGAAAACCAAATAATAAGTTTACCTTTGATCACATAATCGGTGATTCTAGTGCTATTCAATCCGTCATTACAGAAGCAAAGAGAGTCATTCGTACATCCTCATCCATACTTCTCGTAGGAGAAACAGGGACCGGTAAAGAACTATTTGCACAAAGCATCCATAATGAAAGTCAGCGTTCAACAAAACCATTTATTTCACAAAACTGTGCCGCTATACCTGATACACTCATGGAAAGCCTATTATTTGGTACGAACCGAGGTGCATTTACAGGAGCCATCGATAAAGCTGGTTTATTTGAAGAAGCAAACGGAGGTACTTTATTATTAGATGAGATCAATTCATTAAGTCCAGCACTTCAAGCGAAGTTACTACGAGCTATACAAGAAAAAACAATACGAAGAATCGGGGGCACACAAGAAAAAGAAATTGATGTTCGTATTATAGCAACTATTAATGAGGATCCTCTTGAAGCTATTACACACAATCGATTACGGGAAGACTTATATTACCGATTAAGCGTCGTTACTTTATGTCTCCCGCCTTTACGCGAACGAAAAGAAGATATTCCAGCTCTTGTTCAGCACTTTATCGAAAAGTACAACATTCAATTTGGGCTCAGCGTGACGGATCTAGATGTACATGTAAGAGAATTTTTGTATGCATATGATTGGCCTGGAAACGTACGAGAATTAGAACATATCATTGAAGGTTCAATGAATTTAGTTGAAGAAGAAGATATCATTACAGCGTTTCATCTTCCCACTCGCTTTCGCGAACGAATAAAAAAAGAATTCAATATGCAACCTTTCCTAACTAATAACGATGCTGATGCACCTAAAACGTTAAAACACACAATAGAGGCAATGGAAAAGAACTACATCAATCAAATTCTGAAAGAGTACCACGGTAATATCTCACAGGCTGCAAAGTTTTTGGGATTAAGTAGGCAAAACTTACAATATCGAATTAAAAAATTGCATTTACACATATGAAATGAAGTGAAACTTTAATCTGTGGAGGTTTTGTCCACCCTCACTAATTGGACCTTTATTTCCTGTTAATGCAGGATCAACCTGCTTCCAAGTGTAAATATAAATTGGTAAAATATGCTACAATAAACATATAACATACTAGAAAGGAATGATATATATGAGTAATGATAACAAATTAAAGTTATTACAATACTTAGCCTTCTTCCCTACCGTTGTATGTATGATGTTACTAGTTGATATAAATACCTATCCTTATGCAAAGCTATTAGCAACAATTAGCGGCTCCTTTGCAGCTATTATGCTTGCTACTTTTTGGAATTTGAAGATACGTATGAAGAAAGAAAAATCTTCTTAATGCCAAAACAATAAAAAAATCGAGCTTACTCAGCTCGATTTTTTTATTGTTTATTAAAATTCAACATTCTCCAAATACAAACCACTCGCCTCAGCAAGGCAATTAATTTGATTACGTTGTTTTGCCTCTAAAATGTACGGAATTGCTTCTGCATCTAATTGTCCTAATCCAACTTCAATTAATGCTCCAACAATTTTTCGGACCATGTTATGAAGGAATCCGTTGCCACTTACTCTAATTTGTACAAATCCTGCCTCTTCCATCACATCAAGTGTATATACTTCTCGAACCATAGACTTTTTCTTTGATTTCGCATTTGAAAAAGCAGTAAAGTCATGTGAACCAACTAAATGTTTCGCAGCTTCTTTCATGCTTTTCACATTTAATTTTTTATTCACATGCATGCTGTATTTACGCATAAATGGATTTGTATGCTCTTCATTCCAAATCTTATAAAGATACGTTTTTGCTTTAGAGTTGTAACGAGCATGGAAGCGATCTGGAACTTCTTCTACATCCGTAACGCTAATATCGTTAGGTAAATATTGATTTAAATATTTTTTCACTTTATGTTCCACTAACTTCTCATCACTTTGAAAGTTAGCAACTTGATTCAAAGCATGTACACCAGCGTCTGTTCTACTACAACCGATAATTTCAATTTCTTTTCCGACCATTTCAGAGATAACACTTTCGATTTTCCCTTGAATCGTATTATCGTTATTACCGAGACGTTGCCATCCTTTAAAACGTGCACCATCGTACTGAATCGTTAATTTATAATTGTTCATTTTATTCTCCTTCATAGAAAATATTCCCTCATATCGTGAGGGAATATGAATACACTTTACTTTCTAACAAGCTTCACTACATTTTCTACATGAGCTGTATGCGGGAACATATCAACTGGTTGCACATACTCCACTTCATAACTCTTCATTAATGCTTGTACATCACGTGCTAATGAAGAAGGATTACAAGATACGTAAACAACTTGTTTCGGCTTCACTTTTAAAATTGTTTCCAGTAATTTATCATCGCAACCTGTACGAGGTGGATCGACAACAATTACATCTGGACGCCATCCTTCTTTTACCCATTTCGGTAACCATTGTTCAGCTTTACCCGCTTCATATTTCGTATTTGTAAATCCGTGACGCTTCGCATTTTTTCTTGCGTCTGCAATTGCTTCTGGTATTACATCCATACCACGTACTTCCGCTGCATCATTTGCAAGCCAAAGACCGATTGTACCAACGCCACAATACGCATCTACAATTTTCTCATCGCCTGTTAAAGCTGCTGCTTTTTTCGCTTCATCATATAAAACAACCGTTTGTTCTGGATTCAACTGGAAGAATGCACGTGCTGATAATTCAAATGATAAATCACCAAGTGTTTCTTGAATTACTTCTTTTCCAGCTAATTTAAATGTTTTATCACCGAAAATAACTGATGTTTTACGCCAATTCACGTTTTGCATAATTGATTTCACACTTGGCATTTGCTTTTGTACTTCTGCGATAAACTGCTCCTTATTTGGCAATTCTTCTTTTGTTGTAATAAGTGTAACTTGTACTTCCCCTGTTTGAACTGCAGTACGTGTCACAATTGTGCGTACTAAACCTTTTTGTTTTTTCTCATTGTAAATAGAAACATTTAACTTTTCTAATATACGTCTTACAACTTTTGTCGCTTCATTCGTTGCTTTATGTTGAATCATACAATGAGCAATATCAATTAACTGATGTGAGTTTTGCTTATACAGCCCTGTAATAACCTTTTCGTCTTTACGTCCCACTTGTAGTTGACTCTTATTACGATAATGCCATGGATTTTCCATACCAAGCGTTGGACGGATTTTCTCTTCCAAACTGTTGTTCATATACTTCTCAAATGCTTGTACAACGATATCACGCTTTTGATTTAATTGTTCTTTATAATCTAAATGTTGCAGCTGACAACCGCCACACTCTTCATATACCGGACACGGTGCTTTCACACGATGTGGTGAAGCTTTACGAACTTTTTTCACTTTCGCTTCAGCGAAGCCACGCTGGATTTTCGTTGTTTCTGCAACAACTTCTTCTCCTGGTAATGCCCCTGGAATGAAAACAACTTGTCTCTTAAAATAACCAACGCCTTCTCCGTTAATCCCAAGACGTTTAATTGTCACAGGAAACGTTTGACCAACTTCCAACTTACTCTCATGTTGCTTTTGTATCATTATTACACCTCTACTCTATACTTTTCCATAAATATAACGCTGCATAACTGCAGTATGGTTCACACTCTTGTTTCACTTTTTCTAAAAATACATCATCAGGTTTATCCTCTAATTGAAATATCCCTTGCACCGCACGCTGAATCCCAATGTCAGTTTTCGGAAACATATTTTTCCGTCCAAGCCCAAACATTAAAAAGTTTTGCACTGTCCATGCACCAATCCCCCTAATTGGTAACAATTGTGCCGAAACCTCTTCTTCCGCCCTGGTTTCTATACTCGCTAAGTCTAATGTACCACTGACAATACTTTGACCTAATCCTACTATATATTCAGCCTTTCGTTGACTAAACTTCTGCCCTCTCAATTCCTCTATTGAAATATTTGCTACTATTTCCGGAGTGGGGAAAAAGAATACACCATTCTTCTCTGTTCCATATCGTTTTACAAATTGTTCTGTTAACACAGTAGCAAATTTCAAATTTATTTGTTGATGAATGATACAGCGAAGAAGACAAGCGAAATAATCAAATTCTAAAATAATTGGAGTATAAGCATATGTTTCAAATAGTGGACGTAATGATGTGTTTAAAAAATGATTTTGTATATCTTGAAACGGTTCATTCCAATGAAAAATGGCTCTCATTCGTTTCATGACTTTCTCCGGCTCTCCTGTTTGACTAGAAATCCAAAACTGTGGATTTTGAACAGTACCAATCCCTTGCAAGCGAACAACAACCTGTTCCTCATCTATACAAAGCGGGACATAAATGACTTTCTCATCTAATTGAATGACGTTAAGAGGATCAAAAGATAACCGTTTTAATACCTCTTCAAAATGATACGGATACTCTAACGTAACATGTTCGCTCCACATACGTTTCCCCATCCTTTTTACACATCATTATAGCATGAGAAAACCGCAAGCATACATGCTTACGGTTGATTGCTTTTTACTAAGTCATCTAGACTTTTAAAATGATACCCTTTCTCGCGCAAATCATCAATGATTTTCGCAAGTGCTTCTGCATTATCTTTCGAGATTGCATGAAGTAATAAAACAGATCCTGGATGAATCATCGTCATGACATTATTATGTGCATATTGCCATCCTCTTTGCTCATCCACTTTCCAATCCAAAAATGCAAGTGACCAAAATACATTATAATAGCCCATTTCTTTCGTAAGAGCTAACGTTCTTTCACTGAACACGCCTCGCGGAGGGCGTACATATTTGACCTCTTTTTGCCCAGTTACTTTTTTAATTTCCTCTGTTACACTCGTTAATTCTTCACGAAGTTTCGCATCATTTACCGCTGTAAAATCAGGGTGACTCCACGAATGGTTTCCAATAATATGTCCTTCATCCTTCATTCTTAATAACAAATCTTTTTGTGTTTTAATATAATGACCCGTTACAAAGAAAGTTGCCGGTACTTTTTTCTCTTTCAATACGTCTAAGATTTTCCCTGTGTATCCATTCTCATACCCATTATCGAATGTTAAATAAATATCTTTTTTCTTTGTATCCCCTAAATAAAACCCACCATTTTTTTGTAGTAAATCTGTATATAACTTTCCTGCATCTGGTACTGTTTCATTTTTAGGGCGCGGGATTCCCCAGTTATGTGGGGTATTTGTATAAGCTAATGTTGAAACTGGAACAAGTGCCATCATAATTGAAAAAATGAGACCGATATATAACCATTTATATTTCATAAATAGTCTCCTTTCCATATATAATCGTACTTGTAGTTTCTGTTGCTACGCATTCTTTCATGCTGAACATGTTTTTCTATATATGCCAAAAAAATGCATCCCGAATGATTCGAGATGCATTTTTGTTTACTTAAATACTGGCTCTTTAAAGCTAGCTAATTTTTCGAGTGATGTTTTATCAACATCTGCATGTAAGCTATTACCATGAGAATCCATCGTTACAACTGCTTTAAATCCTTCGATACGTAAATGCCACATTGCCTCTGGAATACCAAATTGTAAGAAATCAACATCTTTTACTTCTTTAATACATTCAGCATAATATTGTGCTGCACCGCCAATTGCATTTAAATATACACCGCCGTGCTCTTCTAAAGCCGCTAATGTTTTCGCACCCATACCGCCTTTTCCAATTACAGCGCGAATACCGAATTTCTTCATAATATCGCCTTGGTACGGTTCTTCACGAATACTTGTCGTTGGACCTGCCGCTTTAATTTGCCAGTTTTCATTTTCATCTTTCACGACAACTGGACCACAGTGATAAATAACTTGTCCATTTAAATCTACCGGACAATCGTTATCCATTAAATGCTTATGGATTGCGTCACGACCTGTATACATCATGCCGTTAATTGTTACAACATCACCAACGCGAAGTTCACGAATTTGCTCTTCTGTAATTGGAGCTTGTAATACAATCTCGCGTTGCTCTGTTTTTTCTTGTGCTTCTTGCTGAAGTGTATCGTCACCTTCTTGATATAGCCAATCCATAATTTCACCTGTTTCAGGATGGATTGTTACGCCAAGGCGGCGATATGCCCAGCAATTATATGCCACAGATACGTAGAAGCTAGCTGGCAGACGGTTATACACGCCAATTTTACAGCCAAGTAAAGTTGTTTCTCCGCCAAATCCCATCGTACCAATGCCAAGCTTATTCGCATTTTCTAATACGTACTCTTCAAGTTTTTGTAACTCTGGGATTGGATTGACATCATCTAATGTACGGAATAATTGATTTTTTGCTAATTCGTAACCTGATGTGCGGTCTCCCCCGATACCAACACCAATTACCCCTGCACTACACCCTTGACCTTGTGCTTGATATACTGCATGAAGAAGGCATTTACGAATCCCTTCTAAATCACGGCCAGCTCGTCCAAGTCCTTCTAATTCACACGGTAAGCTATACTGAATATTTTTATTCTCACAGCCGCCGCCCTTTAGAATTAAACGTGCATCAATATAATCTTTTTCCCATTGTTCAAACTTAATAACCGGTGTACCTGGTCCTAAATTATTTCCACTATTGTCTCCAAAAAGAGAATCAACAGAATTTGGACGAAGTTTACCATCTTTTGTCGCCCGCTCAAGCGCATGATAGATAGCTTCCTTCAACTTTAGTTGATTCACACCAACTGGTGTATAAATTTTAAACGTTGGCATCCCTGTATCTTGGCAAATTGGCGAGATGTTATCATCAGCCATTTTAATATTATTCGTAATTGTGCCAAGTGCCATCGCAGAACGAGTCCCTGCATTTTCTCGTTCTTTCGCTTGTTGAATCGCACGACGAACATCTTTCGGTAAGTTCGTTGACGTTTCAACAATTAGTTGATACATACTTTCTTGAAGCTTTTCCATTGTTACTTCCCCCTCAATTGTGAACGCTACCAAAACGTTATGAGATGAAAACCCCATTGTTATGCTCTTCAGCTTTTTATTTATTTCACGCTATTCAAGCATAAATGAAATTTTTCACAACTTGATTATACCTCTTTTTCTATCGTCCTTCTATTATCCGCACAGAAAAAGGCTACCAAATTGGAATTGGCAGCCTTTTTAATATATTATTCGTCTTTTTTAAATTGCTCACATTTTAATTCTAATTCATCTAACATTGCAAGAAGGCGATCCACATCTTCTAATTCTACTTCTTCAGGTTCAATTGTATCAATCACTTCAATGAACATATTTAAACGTTCTTTTAAATATACTAATTGTGTATCTTTATCTTGAATTGCTTTTCCCATGAAGGCACTCTCCTTTTTAATTCGAGTTACTTTTATTATACCGCAAAAATGATTGCTGTGGATATGTAATTTCATCAATTTTGTCACAGTAATTCATTCAAATGTAAGCCCTATCTCTTTTTTTACAAAAAAGTTTCACTTTATAAAAAGCACATATTCTTCTATTATAGAGAATGGACAAATTGTTATTTCAATAGTCAAAGGAGTATTTCATATGACGATATCACAAAAAATGAAGCCGATTACTCCTTCTTACGATCCATGGGAAGCGTATATGGACCTTGAAGAGTACGGCAAACTACTATTAACAAATGTTGAGTTTACAACGACGACGTTATGCAATATGCGCTGTGAGCATTGCGCTGTTGGTTACACGTTACAGCCGAAAGACCCGAATCCGCTTCCGATGGATCTTTTATTAAAACGATTAGATGAGATTCCTCATTTACGTTCTTTAAGTATTACTGGCGGAGAACCTATGCTTTCAAAAAAATCCGTCGACAACTATGTAACACCACTCTTAAAATACGCCCACGAACGAGGCGTTCGCACTCAAATCAACTCAAACTTAACTATAGATTTAGCACGTTACGAACAAATTATTCCCTATTTAGACGTATTGCATATATCTCATAACTGGGGAACAATTGACGACTTCGTTGAAGGCGGATTTGCAATGATGGAGCGTAAACCTACGTATGAACAACGTGCAAAATTATTTGAACGCACGATTACAAATAGTAAAGCTCTATCAGATGCAGGTGTACTCGTATCAGCCGAAACGATGCTGAATAAACGAACTCTACCACACATGGAACATATTCATCGTCAAATCGTTGACGAAATGGGATGTAAACGTCATGAGGTTCACCCAATGTATCCAAGTGACTTCGCGAGTAATCTAGAGATTTTAACAAAAGCTGAAATTCGTGATGCAATTGAGCATTTACTAGAAATTCGCGATGAAAATGTATGGATGTTATTTGGAACTTTACCTTTCTATGCTTGTAGCGATGATGAGCGAGACATTGCCACATTTAAAAAATTACAAGAGAGCAAAAACGTCACTGTTCGTAACGATCCAGATGGCCGTTCTCGTTTAAATGTAAATATTTTTGATGGAAATATTATTGTGACGGACTTTGGTGATGTTCCACTTCTAGGAAACATACAAACAAATACGTTACAAGAAGCGTATGACAAATGGAGCGCTTCAAAAACAGCAAAATCATTAAGCTGTCACTGTCCTGCAGTAAAATGTCTTGGACCGAATGTTCTTGTAAAAAACAGCTACTATCCAACCGAAGATTTCTTATCAAAAACAGCAAATATTACATTATAAAAAAACGTCAGCTTATAAGCTGACGTTTTTTTATATTATTGCGAGTGAGAAGAAGAAATGAATTTAAAATACAAATGATCGTGAATTGGAATAGCAGCTCCGATTCCTTGAGAAGTAATATTTTTTACAACAAGCCTTTTTTGATTTCCTTTTAATACGAGGTATACTTCCCCAAATGTCACTTTTCCTTTTTCATTTACTGCTGGTGTATAAGCATATAAATATCCAAGTTGACTCGGACTAATATTATACACGCGTTCATGCCCTGTACCATAACCAATAGTCGTTTTAAATGAAAGCGGCAATTGTACTTTTTCAAGTGCTTTGAGAAGCATCATTTTCTTCACATCTGCAGCATCTTTCATATCTGCTGTTAAATCGCCTTCAACCGTCTTTTGTGTTTCTTGCTTATAGCGTAGCGGATATAGGCGATCTCCTCCGCGATTATCATACACATTGCGATTTACTTGTTTATATTCCCAATTAACCGATGTATCAATCGATTCATAATGCAAAGCCCATTGCCCTAAATAAATCTTCGCTCGGTACCCTACCGCAAGCGGCGCATTCGAAATTGTCGTTTCATTAAACATTCGAATTAAGTCCGGATTTTCAATTTTAATATTTGCTGTTTTCAATAGTTCTTGAGCAAACTTACTCGGTTGTAAGCGCGGCAAATCTTGCGCATCATTTGGAAACGTATTGTCTTTAGAAATATTTAAAACAGATGAAGGCATTTTTGTTTCTACCGTTGTCTTTGCAAAACTCATGTTAGGAAATAATAGAATAAACGAGACCATAGTTAAAAGACATATGCTGTATACTCGTTTCACCTGTCTGGCTCCTTCCTACGTAAAGGTATATATACTACTTTGTTTATTGTTTTCTCTCAATACAATTGTTATGCCTATTTTTCATAATAAATAAAAACCAATTCCCATAATGACATACGCCGCTAATAAAGTACCGCCTTCAAACCAGTTTGTATCTCCATCATTTGAAATTGCAATCGTTAAGAAAACAGCTGTAATCATAGAAACAAGTTCTGGTATTGTAAATACTAAAGGCATCCTTTGCGTGAAGAACATAGAAAGCAGTACTAATACAGGAGCAACAAACATGGCAATTTGTAACGTAGAACCTATTGCAATCTCAACTGCAATATTTACTTTATTTTTATACGCCATAATAATTGCAGATGCATGTTCCGCTGCATTCCCAACAATCGCTACGATAATAACCCCTATAAATAATTCTGACCAACCAAATGATTTTGCAACTGTCTCAAATGTATGCACAAGCGCCTCTGACACATAAGCTACCGCAATTGTCGCTATTGCTAAAATGAGTAGCGCTTTACCTTTCGACCACTCTGGTTCTTCCTCATGAGCTACTTCATCCGTTTTATGTTGATATACACCACGATGCGTAACGAGCTTAAATAGTAGCGCAGCAATGTACATAATAATCATAATGATAGAAACACCGATACTTAATTGATACGTCTTTCCAGCGTCCATCTTCATTGAAAAAATCTCCGGAATAACAAAAGCTACTACAACAGCAAATATTAATAAAGCTGAATTATGCCTTGCATCATACACATTAAAACTTTGTCTTTTGTATTTAAGCCCTCCTACAAAGAAGGATAGCCCTCCTACTAATAATAAATTTCCAAGTACTGAACCCGTTAAAGAGGCTAACACAACCTCAATTAATCCTGCCTGAAGTGCAAAAATCGAAATGATTAGTTCAACAGCATTACCGAAAGTAGCATTTAATAATCCACCTATTCTAGGACCCGATACAATTGCCAAACTTTCTGTCGCCCTTCCCATAAAACCCGCTAATGCGATAATCGTAATACAATACACAGCGAACATAATTGTTTGAGGCCAATGAAGTGTTTTTCCAAGTACTGAAAGTGGTACACCTATAAGCGCTACGATAAGAAATATTTTATTAAACATGCTTTTCATCCTTCCATCGTATGTATTTCTCCTCGATATTATTATTATTCTTCTCCTAACTTGTCCGATTTCATCACAATTACGTTTAAAAAATCATGTTGATGAAAAGAGTATGAAAGATACTTCATTTTTATTTAGAAGAGGAAAAATTACAAATTATGAAAAGAGGCTAAAAGCATGCATTTAAAAGAAAAAATTGAAACAATTATTTGCGGTCAACGAACCGGGGTATTATCTACTGTACGTGAAAATAAACCTCATAGCGCCTTTATGATGTTTTTCCATGAAGATTTTGTACTATATGTTGCAACAGATCGAAAATCAAAAAAGATAACAGATATTGAAAAAAATCCAAATGTACATGTACTACTTGGTCGTGAAGGAAAAAAATTAGATGAAGATTATATTGAAATGGAAGGCTTAGCCTCCATTGAGGAAGACTCCACATTAAAAAACAAGTTTTGGAATAATAGCTTAAAACGCTGGTTACTTGGTCCTGAAGACCCTAATTATGTACTAATTAAAATCAATCCTGACACAATTTATTACATCGATGGTGCTGGTACGACGGAGCCCGAGTTTTTACGACTATAAAATAAAACAAGCCCCCTTTAGGTGGGCTTGTTTTGTCGAAAAGTTCTTCTCAAAAAAACAATAAAATAGGTGGAACTTTCTAAAGATTCTGTTATATAATAGCATTAACTTAAATAAACTGTATTAAAACAGGTTGAGAGGAGAAATAAAATTGATGAGAAGAGAAGAACGCAAAAACATGATTGAGTTTATTGAAAAGAAAAAAGGGATTGAGCGTGACGAATTATTGTTTATGACAGACGATGAAGTAGAACATATTTATAATGTAACGTACTTTTTATATGAAGAAATTGCAGAGTAGTATAATAATCCCACCTTATTAAAAATATAAGGTGGGATTATTTCGTTATTTATTCCGCGATTTGCGGGGCAGTAAAATCCCACTGATTAAAGTTTCGCTTTATACGTGAGAATGATTTTCATGTATAATAATGTAAGATTGGAGGAATTTTACTATGAGTTCATGGCTCTTATTCGCACTATTATCAGCAATTGCTGCTGCCCTTGTATCTATTTTCGGAAAGATCGGTTTAGATGGAATCGATGCCAACGTTGCAACAACAGTTCGTTCTATTATTATGGCATTATTTATGGTGGGCGTTATTATTATACAAGGTAAATTTCAAAATATCGGCGACGTACTACTAAATAAAAAAGCACTGCTCTTTATCACATTAAGTGGGGTTGCAGGTGCTTCGTCATGGCTATTTTATTTTCTTGCCCTCAAAACAGGGAAAGTTTCACAAGTGGCTCCTGTCGATAAATTAAGCGTCGTATTTTCTATCATTCTCGCGATGATTATACTCGGTGAAAAGTTAAACTTTATGACCGGTGTTGGTGTAGTCTTTATTACAGCTGGTGTATTATTTATTGCTTTCAGCTAAAAAACCGCTAATAGCGGTTTTTCTTTTTCTTTATGTAAAACCATACAATACATGTAACAACTATTGAAATGGATAAAATCCATATTCCATAATGATGTAAACTATACTCAACGAAACGCCACTTCTCTCCTAACTTCCAGCCAAGTCCAATAAAAACACTTATCCAAATAAGCGCACCACCGTAAGCATACAAACAAAAACGCCAAAGTGTTAAATTCGACATCCCAGCAAAATATGCTGTTAAATGACGTACTCCCGGGATAAAGTAACCAATCATTAAAAGAAATGGGCCATATTTTTCAAATAAAATATGTGTTTTTTCAATATGATGTTCCTTAATTCTAATTTTAGGGCCATATTTTTTTAAAACAGGGAGTCCAAGTTTTAAACCTAATATGTAGCTTAATGTAATACCCAACATCGCACCAGCCATCCCGCTTAAAAAAGCAGCAGTTCCTGACATAACTCCTTTTGAAACGTTATAGCCAACAAAGGTCAATAAAAACTCGTCTGGTATCGGTAACCCAACAATCCCACCGGCCAACGCTATAATAATTCCAAAATACCCATAATGCGCGATTAACTCGCCAATATGTTGTTCCATTCGGAAGACACATCCTATGCACGATCGTTATTCCACATTGTGCCCTTTCTATCTTTCAGACAAACATGGTATACATATTCACTATACATTGTTTTTATAATGAACTCTACTTCTATCCATTCCCTTAGCAGGAAGAAAGTAAACCATTAATCGTGTGCCCGCCTACTTCCCTTGTATTCACCTCTTTTTGAAATGCTAGTCTTATTATCCGTAAATAGCGGGATTAAAAAATAAAAATTCATATGCTTGTTTTTTTGTTACAATAAAGGAAAGTTACTTTTCGCAACGGTTTAACTCTCAGGAAAAATGATATATCTAGCAAAAACGTAGTTTGGTCGATATAATGCAACTTCTACCTATAAAAAGAACATGCACCCTTTACATACAACATCATTTTTCTAAATTATACAGGGGGAACGAACATGACCATTGAAAATCAATTTATCCAAAAGGTTTACTATAAAACATTTTTAACAGAAGAAACTTCTACTCCAGTATCGGAAGTACTCGGTGAAGCATATATAAATGAATCTACAAACGAATTCTCCAACATTTCTAATATCCGCTTTGCTCAAGGTGAATTTTATTACCAAAATAAAGACTTTGAAGCAGCAATATTTAAATGGGAGAAAGTAAATAACGAACTTGCACTTTGGGCAACCAAAAATATTGCAGATTCTTATTTTGAATTAGGATTCTTGCCAAAAGCAGAAGAAATTTATCAATCTATCCAAACGGAAGATACAACTCTTACAATGGAAGTTTCCTTACAACTTCTTTCTCTTTATATCGAACAAGATCGTTTAGGTCTAGCATTTAAGACGATTAGTGAGGCTGTTGCATTTCAACCTGACTATCCAAATATTACCGCAATTGCTCGCTCATTCTATGAAAAACAAGAAGATTGGAATAACGCCATCGAACTTGCCGTTCAAGAAGGAATTCGAACAAAATCATTACACTGGTTCGATACTTTAATCAATTATGTGAATCAAGGATTCACGAAACAAATCAAACCAGAATATTTCTATGAATCTTTAAAAGCTTTATATGCGATTGATCAAGTCCAATTTAAAGAACTTGTTATTGCGCTTTGGAACAGCTATCAAAATGAAAACTTGCATCTACCTTGGATTCAAACAATAAATCATTTATTCTTACATATTGAAACAGATAACAATGACGATTGGCATGAAATTGTTGAACGCTACCAAGATACGTACTTTGAATTAATTACTGGTGAACATTTCATGCATGAAATGCAGGGACTTGTACCAGATTTATTAACAAATTGGTTTAGTTTAACGAAAGCAAAAGATGCCCTATTTGTCTCTGCTGCAGTGTTAGCATGGAATGAAGTTTCACCTACAACTTTAGAGTCATTACTTGTAAAAAGTGCGGGAGCCCTACTCTCTAATTCAACAGCTGAAAAAAATGTAAATCTGGAAACCGTTTCTCATTTATTCGAAACAATTGCTGTATGGGCTGAAAAAAATGATGTGGATTTAAGTCATCAATTTACGTTACTTGTTCATGAACTATGTGATTTAAATGTTACACAATTACTAATAGCGGGAACTAGTGACCATGATAAGTCATCATTCATCAATTCAATATTAGGAGAGAACATCTTAACTGAGACTGTAACAACTCCTATTCTATTTAAAGATGATAGCAAAACTGAAATAACAGAATTCACTGCGTTAGATGTACACAATATACCGAACTTTGATGAATTCCATCAAATAATGGCTACACCTTCCGAGTCAGAACTTGAGAAGAAGTGTATAGAAATTAAGTTACCAAGTAGATTTTTAAGAAAGAATAAATTTGCATTCCTTGTTACGCCATCTGTTCAAGGGCAAGTGGATAAAAACAGCTCGTATTTTGAATACTTACAAGCAGCAGATAGCCTTATTTACGTATTAAATTCTGCTTCACCATTGCATGGTGAAGAGCTTGATACATTACTTTATTTACGTGAACAAGTGCCAAACTTACAAATTCATTTCGTATTACACACAAATAGTGCGGCCAATAATGAAAAACTAATGAGTAAGATTAAGGTCCATTTCCCAAATGCAAAGTTCTTCCCATACTCTCCTTCACAAGAGAGTAGCCAGCAACTTGGAGACGTGACAGAGTCTATTCTTGCTAATCTAGCTGAACGCGACATAGAACAAGAACGTATAAAAAAACTAATATGGTTTACGCAAAAAACAATCGCATACCTTGTAAATGAACGTGTGGAATTAGAAAATACATTAGTGAAATCAGTACGCTGGAATAAACATATCTCAGTAAAACTAAACGGATTTATTAACAATCTTACTGCTCTTGAAAAAGATAAAATCCGTTCTATTACAGAATCTTATCTTTTAACGAAAGAAGAAATCACACGAGATATCCATTCTCAAATTCCTGAATTATTACAGAGCTGTTCTGATCTTGTTCAAGAAGATAGTGATTTCAAATTAGTTCATGAGGAATTAAATGCTGCAATGAACGAACGAATTCAAAAACATGTACAGCAAGTGCTTCTTCCTAAATTTACTGGGTTTATTCAAGAGTGGATTGAAACAGCGCATAATGAATTTATTCAAGCTCAATCTTATTTAGATGAAATGAGTGAAACGTTTAATAAATTATATAAAGAAGAACGCATGAAACTTCCTTGCGATTTCAAATTACTAGATGATTGGCATCGAGATGTTGTACGTATGACAAATCGAATTACAGTATCGAACATCAATATTTTATTACGCTTTACACCAACACAATTTTTCTTAAAGAGTGCGGGAAAACTATTTGGTAACATGCAAAAAAATCAATCTATGCTTGCAAACAAATATAAACAATACATTGAAACGGAAGATTATACGGAAATTGCTCAAACAATCTCAAAACAATTCTTCCTTCAATTTGAAGTATTTGAAGGCGCATTAGAACGAGATATCATGATGTTCTTTAAAGATCCACTTAGCATACTGAAACAAAATGTAGAATCAGCTCAACTTGAAATACAGGAAGACGAGCAAACATTAGCAACGTTAAGAAGCAACCCAGAAACTTATCACGATCCGTTAGCATTCTTTAAACTGCAACTATTGCAGCACAAATTCGTTTTAAGTACGAACAAAAATAATGAAGATGCCTATGAATTTAATGAGTCTCCTACGATTTAACATAAAGTGAAACTTTAATCAGTGGGGGGGTCTTCATCCGCCACTGATTATTAGTTGAACCAATTAAAGCGGGATAAAAAACCAAGCAAACTAAAATTTGCTTGGTTTTTTACATTAATTCATTATTTTCATATGTTCAAATGGATAATAAATTGCAGCTAATTCACCTAACACATCAGCTTTATCAATAAGTCCTAAACCATTTCTACTATCTCTACTTATTAAACGGTTATCTCCCATAACAAAAATCTTATTTGTAGGAATTGTAATCGGTCCAAAGTCCTCTGTTAAATTCATAAGTTTTTTTTCAGCTTGTTTTTTATTACTATACAAATACGCTTCCTCTATCACTTCATGATTCACATATAATTGATCATTTCTCACCTCAATGACATCGCCAGGCAAACCAATAACCCTTTTCACATAAAAATTATCCGTCTTCACAACAATAATATCTTCTCTCCCATAGCTTTCAAATTGCTTTGCCAACTTATTTACAATCACCTTATCCCCATCTTGTAACGTTGGCTTCATGGACGCTCCTTTTACAGTCGTAGGAAAAAACACGAAAATTTTCGCCAAAAACACCAACAAACATGCAATTGCAATTGTTCCAAAGAATTCACGCCAACGTTTTTTCTTTTGCATCATTCCACCATCTCATCATCTTTTTACTTTTATTATAAGGACTTCAACCATCTAATTTCCACAAAATTCTGAATTATAAAATTAGAATATTATAAACTTAGAATAATACCCCATAAACTTCTTATTTTATATACTATAATTTATATTTATCTCACTATGTGTCAGCAGTAAAACTCCATCTCAAAAATCGGCTGAAATAAAATAGTAAAAAAGATACTCTCAAAATAGTCTATCTACTATTTTTGAGAGTATCTTTTTATATTCCCACATATACAATACACATTTGAGCCGCTACATATGTAAACCAAATCCAAAGTGGTTCATATTTTAATTTGCGTCCTCCAATATCTGTCACGCCTATAATAAAATCAGAAATCACAAATAGTAAACCACCAAAAGCCGGTATCCACCATATTCCTGTATTCTCATAGTATAAGGCGAATGCAAAGCAAGCCATTCCTCCAACCCACAGTCCGTAAATTAGAGCTCCTATCGTAAATAATTTATCTTGTTTATCATTTCGTATAAAAAAGAACCATCCTATAATGAGAAAGAGTCCGTATACGAGTAAACCAATCCAAAAACCATTCCATGAGATGCCTGTTTGCAAAAATGCTTTTACATAAAAACAATGTGCAAGAGCGAAAGTAATCATCCCTCCAATTAACCTGTGACCAATTGGAATCAAACCTGCCATAAATAAATCTCCTACAGTTGATAACGTCATACCTAGTGCAACCCACGTACTATACTCCACTGATGGATCTTGTAACCATATCCAAATTGCACTTGCTGTTAAAGAAAAACTAAGAATAAGACGCACCGCTAAAGGTAACGGCATATTATTTCTTGTCTTTTTTGTCTGTCCTATTGCATACATTGCACCAATTAAAAAAAGAATGATTTGCCCAATTAACACCATGTAAAGTAGATTCATAACATGTTCTCCTCAATAAATGCTTTTTGTATCTTTTTTCGTTATACCTAGTCTATTATCCTTTTTCTATATAAAAAAGAAGAACAGTACTGTTCTTCCATTGTAATCGTTTTCCTGTTATTTATGCTACTTTTTTTTCTTGCTCCATTTTCTGCTTAGCTGGCGTACCATTCACCACGATAATTCCCGCGGCTACACATGCTAAACCGAATAATACAAATGAATGAATTGCTTCTCCTAAAATCATGCTTGATAATAACACACCAAAGACGGGTATAAAGAACATGTACATTGATACTTTTCCAACTTTGTTGTACTTCATAATTGTATTCCAAATACAAAAGCCTGCTGCGGATAAGAAAGATAAGTAGATAAGCATAAGTATTGCATGTATACTAAATGTAAATGGCATGACTCCAACTTGCAAAGCCCCTATACATAATAACCCGATAGAACCAAAAATCATTTGGTATGCTGTCATATAGCCAACATCTAATGTTTTGCTACCTTCTTTCGCCAATATGTTTCCATATGAATACAACATTGCTGCACTAAGAAGTAATAAGCTACCGATTCCGAAATGGAATGACAGACTACCATCACTCGGTACATTTACTAAAATGACACCACAAAAGCCGATAGAGACCCCAATTATTTTTCTCATATTGAGAGCGTCATCTTTATATAAAAAGTGAGCAAGTAAAATTTGAAAGAATGATGATGTTCCTGAAATGATAGCTCCTTCAATACCAGAACTATAACTCATTCCAATATAAAAACATATATATTGAAGAAATGTTTGAAATAAACCAATTTGTACTAACTGCTTCCCCGTTCCTTTTTTGAAGCTCATATCTTTTCCTAACACTTTAAAGAATAATAAGAGCATGACTCCAGATAAAAAGAAACGATAACCAGCAAATAATATTTGCTCCCCAACTTCTTGTGGCTGAATTCCAAGTTCAGCATAACTTAATTTAATAAAAGGGAATGCGCTCCCCCATAAAAAAGTCGCTACTATTGCTGCAATCAGTACGCCAATCGGATGGGTAAAAAATTTCTCTGTCTTCACTTGTTGTCTTCCTTTCCGATCTTTTTATGAACAATATTCATATATACCAAAGGAAGTGTGAAAACACAAGTTTTCAGTTTATAAGCAAACAAAAACATACCATCTAATAAAAACATATGCTATACTATAGAATAATTACAACATAATAACTATTAAAATCAGATTCAACAGAAATGCTGCTATCCAATATGGATGGCAGCTTTCGTCGTTTTATAGGGGTTTCGATTTTGATTCTTTTTCTCAATAAGAATTTGGAAGGAGCGAGTAGTAATGAACTCAGAAGTAAAAACATTACAAGTACAAAAGTCTATTTCTCATCCCTCTTTATGGGATACATTAAAGAAACATTATGAGCTTATCTTTGCAATCGCATCTGGTATTTTCATTTTAGCTGGTTGGTTATTCACAAAGAACGATGTAATGAATGCAGGCATTACTTGCTATATCCTTGCTTATATAGTTGGTGGCTATGCAAAAGCAAAAGAAGGTATTGAAGATACAATTGAAGAGAAAGAGCTAAATGTCGAAATGCTTATGCTCTTTGCTGCTATCGGTGCTGCAATCATTGGCTACTGGGCAGAAGGCGCGATTTTAATCTTCATCTTCGCACTAAGCGGTGCAATGGAATCTTATACATTAAGTAAAAGTCAAAAGGAAATTTCAGCGCTTCTTGATTTACAACCTGAAGAAGCATTACGTATTTCAAATGGAACCGAGGAACGTGTTCCTGTTGGACGATTACAAATTAACGACATTATTTTAATTAAGCCAGGTGAGCGTGTTCCTGCTGACGGTACGATTCATAACGGTGAAACAAATATCGATGAAGCTGCTATTACAGGGGAACCTATTCCGAATGAGAAAAAATTCGGTGATGAAGTATTTGCCGGTACTGTAAATTTACGCGGTGCTATCGAAGTTACAATTACGAAACCGAGCGATCAAACATTATTCCAAAAGATTATCCGTCTCGTCCAAAGTGCACAAAGCGAAAAATCACCATCACAACTATTCATCGAAAAGTTTGAAGGAACATACGTAAAAGGGGTACTACTCGTTGTTGCGCTTATGATGTTCGTTCCTCATTTCTTACTGGACTGGAGCTGGAATGAAACGTTTTATCGCGCTATGATCTTACTTGTAGTCGCATCTCCTTGTGCACTCGTTGCTGCCATTACACCAGCAACGTTATCTGCAATTTCTAACGGTGCAAGAAATGGAATTCTCTTCAAAGGTGGCATACATTTAGAACGCCTCGCTTCCGTAAAAGCGATCGCCTTTGATAAAACAGGAACATTAACACAAGGAAAACCTACGGTAACAGATGTATATGTTCGAGAAAATATGACAGAAAAAGAAGTACTTTCGATTACAGCAGCAATTGAAAGTCACTCTACACATCCTTTAGCTGAATCTATTGTTAAATATGCACAACATGTGCATGACATTACATTAAAAAAACCAGAAAATGTTGAAGATGTAACTGGCTTTGGGCTAAAAGGAATATTCGAAAGCAAAGCTTATAAAATAGGTAAAGCTGATTTTATCGGTGATGAAACAAAGACATTTCATAATGGTATTTCTGCCTCACTTGAAAAAGAAGGTAAAACTGTCGTTTATATTAGTGATGAAGAAGGTATTCTTGGACTTATCGCTTTAAAAGATACACTTCGCCAAGAAACAATAGCTGCTATTCGCGAACTACAAAGCATCGGTGTCGAGGCAATTATGATTACTGGAGATAATGAAGAAACGGCAAAAGCTATTGCCTCTGAAAGTAATATAAAAGAATATTACGCATCATGCTTACCAGAAACAAAAGTTGAAACGATTAAAAAGCTAAAAGCAAAATATGGGACAGTAGCAATGGTCGGAGATGGCATAAATGATGCCCCTGCACTCGCTACTGCTAGCATTGGTGTAGCAATGGGAGAAGGAACAGATGTAGCTTTAGAAACTGCAGACGTTGTACTTATGAAGAACGAATTATCTCGCCTTTCCCAAGCAATTCGTTTATCCAAACGAATGAACCGTATTGTAAAACAAAACGTAATTTTTTCACTAGCTGTAATTGCAATGCTGATTTGTTCAAACTTCTTACAAATTTTAGCTCTTCCATTCGGTGTTATTGGGCATGAAGGAAGTACGATTCTTGTCATTTTAAATGGCTTACGATTATTAAAAGGAAACAAATAAAAGCGGGTCCCTCATAGAGGACCCGTTTTTTTAATGGTAGCTATTATGCCCGTTCGCACTACTACTCGTTTTATGCTTTGGATGCGAACTGCTCTTTTGTTTATTGTTATTTTTGTTGTTGTGATTCTTTTTATTATTACTCATGAAATATCCCCCCTGTTCCCTATTATTATGGAACAAGAGCTCACTTTTCATTACGGGAATTATTGTCACCCGTCCTATAATGATGGAGTAAACCATTAATTTCACCGCCAAGTAAAATTACCCATCCAGTCAAGTAAAACCATAACATTAAAATAATAATACCACCGAGACCACCATATGTATTGGCGTAATTCGCAAACTTATCTACATAATAAGCAAATGAGTACGATACCACAATCCATCCTACAGTAGCAAATGTTGCTCCTGAAATGACTTCTCTTCTTTTTAACTTTCGATCTGGTGCAAATGTATATAAAAAACTAAACAATGCGAATAAAACAAAGAAACTCGCTACTAATCGCATAATACTCCACACGTAAGAAAAACTATCCGATAACCCAATTGCTTTAAATACCGCTGCTCCAATCACTTGTCCAAACACTGGAACAATTAGCGCAAACACAATCATAAAAATAATCGCTAATGTAAACACAATTGATAAAGCTCTCGTTTTAATAAAGGAACGTGTTTCTGTTACATCATACGCACGATTAAAAGCATTCATAACCGCATTTACCCCGTTTGAAGCAAACCACAGCATTGATAATAAACCAAATGATAATAAACCACCATTTTGCTCATTTACAACTTTATCAACGTTTACTTCAATTAAAGACATTGCATCTTCGGGTACGTACGGTTCTAATAAGTTGAGCACACTTTCTGTTTGAAGGTCAATGAATCCAAGAAGCGTAATTAAGAAAACAAGCCCAGGAAAAATCGCAAGCAAGAAGAAATAAGCGAGCTGTGCTGCCAAGCCCGCTACATCATCGCGCATCGTCCGGTCATACAAATCTTTACCAAACGAATAAGTACGATTTCTTCTCACCTTTTCTAAAATTTTTCTCATATATGTTTAAACGCTTTTCTTCTCTTCTTTATCTTGCTTCAACTCAATGTACGCTTCAGTTTTTTTTTCCTCTGCATTTGAGTCTTTCATAAATAGTTCACGCGCTTCTTTCATACCGCCCTCTTCAGCAACTACTGGCTCTTCTTCTGCTTTCAGCTCATCTACCTTTGAAGATACAGCTTGAATTTCAATCGTTTCTGGCTTCTCTGCTGGCTCAACCTTTTTCTTACTAAAAATTTCTTTCGTTTCTTTTAACGTCTCTACAACAGACGGCGTCAATTTTTTAATTTCTGCTACTTTCGCTTTTACTACATTGAAGTCAGCGAGTTCGCGCCCTTTATCTGTAACAGTTTGCACTTTTTCTTTTATCTTCGCATTTTCACCGATTTCAATCATCTTTGTTTTTGCTTTTTCAGCAGTATTTTTTACCTTTTCACGGTTTTCCTTCTTCAACATAGATACAGCTACACCTGCAGCTACACCAATCGCAATGTTTCGAGCAATATTATTTTTCTTTGCCATATTCCTTCACCCTTTCATTTCTTATGTTAGAAAGTATTTCTTTCTAAGCTTCCTCATATTCCTTGTTCATTTCGAATGAAAGCTAATAGCTTTGCACACCCTTCTGTTACAAGGTCATATACTTCTTGGAAATTCCCTGTATAGTAAGGGTCGGGAACGTCTGTCCAGCCACCGTCTGGAACAAAATCGGACAGTCTGCCAATATAGCCTCCAGTTTTACCTAAACTTTTTAAATCTGCTATATTCTTGTTGTCCATGGCAATAATATAATCAAACTTTGTTAAGTCTTCTTTTTCTACTTGCCTTGCTTTAATTCCTTCAAAAGTGACTGCATTTTCTTTTAAAATTTTTTGTGTTCCTTTATGTGGCGGATGGCCAACATGCCAATCTCCAGTTCCTGCAGAATCAATGACAATTTTCTCCTCGAGTCCCTCTTTTACGACAAGATCTCGAAAAATTGCTTCTGCCATCGGTGAACGGCAAATGTTCCCAAGACAAACAAACAATACTTGAATCATATTTTTGTTCTTCCCTTCTTGGTGCATTTCTTTATATATACTTATAGTATAAACAACCAATTATTAATTATAAAGGAAATCCCTACTAATTTAATAGGATTGAAAAGATTCATTAACGAAAATGATAAAAAATGTTAAGATATCCTTATGTTATTTTAAAGGGGGACACTTCGGTGGATTTATCCGTAAAGTCAGAAGAAAACGTTGAATATATGGTCGAAGCTATTAAAGAAAAATTACGTATGGTTAATGCTGGAGCGATGAGAGCTGCTAGCTTTAATGAAGAAATGTACGAAGACTTACGTGACATTTATGAGCATGTTATGAAACGTGAAACATTCAGCATCAGTGAAATGCAAGCTATTACAGAAGAATTAGGTACATTAATTAAAAAGTAAAAAAAGCCTCGTTTATATGAGGCTTTTTTTTATTTCCAACAAATTCATGACAACTCTTCTCTTTCCCTCAACCAACTGTAAAATACTGTACAATGGAAGTAGAACCTCACCTTAGATTTTTTCTCCATACATACTACTCACAAATAATAGCAACACTACCATTGCTAACTGTTTTTACTGGAGGTGCTTACTTATGAGCAATTGGTACAGTAAGACGAAAAATCAAACATTAATCGACTTAGAAACAAACGAACAACACGGTTTAACAGATGAAATCGTAAATGAACGTTTAAAGCAATACGGTTTTAATGAATTAGCTACAAAACAAAAACGCACTTTATGGCAGCGTATTTTCGCCCAAATTAATGACATCCTCGTATATGTCCTTATTATTGCTGCTCTTATTTCAGCCTTTGTAGGTGAATGGGCTGATGCAAGTATTATTGCGCTCGTTGTAGTTTTAAACGCTGTTATTGGCGTCGTCCAAGAATCAAAAGCAGAACAAGCTTTAGAGGCATTGAAAAAGATGGCGACACCTAAAGCTATCGTCAAGCGAAATGGTGAACTAAAAGAAATTCCATCTGAGCACGTCGTTCCAGGTGATATCGTTATGCTCGACGCCGGACGATATATCCCATGCGATTTACGCCTAATCGAAACCGCAAATTTAAAAGTTGAAGAATCTGCTCTAACTGGTGAATCTGTCCCTGTTGATAAAGATGCAATTTACCACCCTTCCATGCAAAGTGAAGAACAAGTACCACTTGGTGATCAAAAAAACATGGCCTTTATGTCTACTCTTGTAACATATGGAAGAGGCGTCGGTGTCGCTGTTGAAACTGGAATGAACTCACAAATTGGTAAGATTGCTACCCTTTTACATGAAGCAGACGATGATATGACACCACTTCAAAAAAGCTTGGCACAAGTCGGAAAGTATTTAGGCTTTGTCGCTGTAGCTATTTGTATCGTTATGTTTCTCATCGGCTTTTTACAAGGCCGGGATACGTTAGAAATGTTTATGACTGCTATTAGTTTAGCCGTTGCAGCTATTCCAGAAGGGTTGCCAGCTATCGTTTCCATCGTTCTTGCAATTGGTGTACAGCGCATGATTAAACAAAATGTTATCATTCGGAAACTACCAGCTGTTGAAGCTCTCGGTTCTGTCACAATTATTTGCTCAGATAAAACAGGTACGTTAACACAGAATAAAATGACCGTTACTCACTTTTATAGCGATAACACATACGATCACTTAGAAAATTTAAATGTAAATAACGATGCGCAACGTCTATTGTTAGAAAATATGGTGCTATGTAATGATGCATCTTACAATAATGACTCACAAACCGGAGACCCGACTGAAATTGCGCTTCTCGTTGCTGGAAGTACTTTTAACATGCAAAAAAATCATTTAGAAAAGTTACATGAACGCATTAACGAGCTGCCTTTCGATTCAGATCGTAAAATGATGTCAACCGTGCATACATACAATGAAAACTACTATAGCATGACGAAAGGTGCTATTGATAAACTCTTACCTCGATGTACCCACATATTTAAAAACGGTAAAATCGAGGTTCTAACAGATGTTGATAAAAATCAAATATTAGAAGCTGCCGGGGCAATGTCTCAAGAGGCTTTAAGGGTACTTTCATTCGCGTTTAAACAATATAATTCAAACGATATGGATATAGATCATCTTGAAGGAAGCCTCATCTTTATTGGTCTTGTCGGTATGATTGATCCACCGCGAACTGAAGTAAAAGATTCCATTACAGAATGTAAAAAAGCCGGTATTCGCACAGTTATGATTACTGGTGACCATAAAGATACCGCCTTTGCAATCGCCAAAGAACTTGGCATTGCTACAGACATATCTGAAATTATGATTGGAACTGAATTAGATAACATTTCAGATACAGAGCTAGCAAGCAAAATTAATCACTTAAATGTATTCGCCAGGGTCTCTCCAGAGCATAAAGTGAAAATTGTAAAGGCATTACGCGCAAAAGGAAATATCGTTTCTATGACTGGTGATGGCGTCAATGACGCTCCATCTTTAAAACAAGCAGATGTTGGCGTAGCGATGGGCATTACAGGAACAGACGTTGCAAAAGGGGCTGCGGATGTCGTGTTAACAGATGATAATTTCTCATCTATCGTGAAAGCTGTTGAGGAAGGTAGAAATATTTATCGGAACATAAAAAAATCAATCCTCTTCCTACTCTCTTGTAACTTTGGAGAAATTATCGCTTTATTTTTAGCCATTTTACTCGGCTGGGCAACACCACTACGACCTATTCACATTTTGTGGGTGAATTTAATTACAGATACACTACCTGCATTATCACTTGGGGTTGATCCTGAGGATCCAGATGTGATGAAGGAAAAACCACGACATGCGAAAGAAAGCTTATTTAGTGGTAGTGTTCCTTTTCTTATTTTCAATGGGGTTGTCATTGGGCTTTTAACGTTAATAGCCTTTATCGCCGGAGCAAAATTCTATACTGGTGATACAAATTTATTTCCTCTTTTCCCAGAGCAAATTGATGAGGATGCTCTATTACACGCTCAAACGATGGCATTTGTCGTTCTTAGTTTTTCTCAGCTCGTTCATTCATTTAACTTGCGTTCAAGAACGAAATCCATTTTTTCAATTGGGATTTTTACAAATAAATATTTAGTCTTCTCCCTTCTTATCGGTATTCTTATGCAAGTGTGTATTATCTCCATCCCACCTCTTGCAAATATATTCGGTGTGCATGCATTAACGATGCGAGATTGGGGATTTGTTCTCTTATTAAGTATCATTCCACTTGTTGTGAATGAGATCATTAAATTAGTGAAGAGAAACTAAAAGGCAATGAGGACTCTTCCTCATTGCCTTTTCATTTATCCTTGTAATTCTTTTTTAATGTTCTCAGTTAATGTAGCCATACGTTTGCGACTTTCTTCACGCTCACGTTTATTTTGTTCTTCAATTTGTTGCGTTTCTTGCATACCTCTTGAAATAATGTTCCAAGTTTCCTCAAGTGTTTCCATCTTAATACTAGAAGAACCTGATAATCTCGCCACTTCCACACTTTGCGTTGCAATATTTTGTGCATTTTTCTTAAGTAATTCATTTGTACGGCGATCCAGTTCGGCCATAGAATCTGCAACAAGCTTTTGACGCTTCGCATTTACCGCTTGAATGATACCATTTTTAAAGATAGGAATCGTCGTAATAAATGCTGTATTGATTTTACCAATTAATTTATTATTACCACGTTGTATCATACGAATTTGTGGTGCTGTCAGTAACGCAACCATACGTGCTTTTTCTAAATCATCAATACGCTGTTCTAAAATTTCAACAGAGTTTTTAAGTGACTCTAATTCAATACCTGCTAATTGGTCATTGTTACGTACACGCTCTTCATACATCGGAACTAGTTCTGTATTTAAACGCTCTAATAACATTTCCCCTGCTACTACATATTTTTCTAAGTCTAAGTAATATTTTAAGTTTTGCTCATATAAACCGTCTAACGTACCAATTGATTTTTTCATTTCATCTTGATACTTCGTAATTTCCACATATACTTTATCAATTTCACGGCCCATCGTTTGGTACTTACTAAAGATTTGTTCAATCATTTTATCCGCTTTTTTGAACATACGTGAGAAGAAACCACTTTTCTCTTCCGCAAAGTCTTTGCTATCGAATCGGTCCATAATTTTACCAAGTTGTTTTAATAATTCACCCGAATCTTCTATTTTTGATAATGACATTGTATGTAAAATTTGATCAGCAAAACGTGAAATTTCCATAGAAGGTTCTTTTCCAAGCTCGATTAATTCTAACTGATCTTTAATATCTACTGCATTATAAATACGTTGTACTTCTGCATCTTGTCTAAGTTGTAAACGAACATCTTGTGCTGTTTGCTCATTTAATTCTGTTTTCGAATCTAGTACGACTGGGTTATTCATATGGTATTCTCCCTTTCCTTATAAAAATGGACGAAATAGTCCTTTTATTGTTTGTGATAAATTTTTATAGGCTGATGAACCATGAAACTCAAGATCGAAATTAACTTCTTCAAGCCAATGTGAATCAAATGCTGCTGCATCAATATACGGTTCAATATCATTTCTTCCCGTTGGATTGAAGTGGAACACATCTACTCCTATTTGATTTAAAAATAGTAATAAAACAGCATCAGAACGAGTTAATTCTCCACTCTTCTCATTATTAAATATAACAATTTTCGGTACATCTTGTGAATAATCAAATTTCTCAAGCTGTTCTAAAATATTTGGTGGTATTTGAGAAAGTTGCGCGAAAACATATAGCGCTACATCTTGTTTCGTCTCTTTTGCAATTGGTTTACACATTTCACTTTCGCACGCATGAATGATCGCCTCTGCAATACCATGTTGTAATCCTTCTGGCAATCTTTTATGTGGCCACCAATGACTGTTCATAATTAAATCTGGATGTAATTTCCCCCCGCGGTCTAAAGCATCTCGGTAATGATATTGGAAATTTGCTTTTTGTTCTTTCGTAAATGGGAATGTATTAATTAATAAACTGTTATCAAACGATGTAACAGCCTTTAATCGCTGAAAATACTCTTTATCATTTTTTGAAACACCTGATATTTTCGCAAATAAAGAAGGGATATAAATGTGTTTATTCTCAACAAAGAATGTCGGACGTACAAATGCCTTTTCTTTCGTAATTAAAAAGAGTTCATCATACGTTGTTTTGAGCGTACGAGCTACAGGCGTATAGGAACGGAATTGCCACGGCTTGTATAGCAGTGAATTATCGTGGTGAAGTACTTGCTCAATTTCTTTTGAAGCTTGATATGCTACTGTTGCAACTCGCTCACGGCGGCGATCTGGAAACGGCTCAAGAGAAATCCGACTTGGATGAGACACGACAAAACTTCTTCCTTCCTCATCAACATTCTCAAATCCATCTTTTCCTTCTGGGTGATAATAAAGTACATCGCAGCCGAGCATAATAAGAAAGTATAAGAAATATATACGACTTTCCTGTGCATCACCGTACCAAACGATACGCGGCATTTGTTTCTTATAATTAATCGTAGAGAACCACTTCGCTACGTAATTTTCACTTAACTTAATCATATCGATTAAGAAACGACGGAATCCTTCTGTTTTTAATGATTGGTTATGTTGTTTTTCATACAATTTCAATACAGAAATAAACATCGTATGTATATAATGCTGTAAGTCAGGATTGTCTACTTGTGGTAAGAGTTGTTTTCCAGACAAATGGGCTACAAGCCTATTTACTGTAAGTCCATTCGGTGCTTCTTGATGTAATGTAAAAACATCTTGAATATGGCGCAGTTTTTCGGGATCAATCACCTTATTTAAATTTTGTTCATGCAAAACCTCAATCCCTTTTACTTCACTATAATCAAATAGCTCATTGAAATATTCATCTACATCATTAGGAACACCAAGAATACGAGTTGCTATATAACTAAACTTCATCTCATTCTCTGTCAGTTCATATTGTGGGCGTTTTTCTAAAAGTGCTTCAAATTGCTTTAAATCTGATTCGTCTTTTAATGCATATGGTTGAAGTGTAAAACGTGAAAACACAACAGTTCACCTCCAAAAACATTTACTTTTTTTATAAAGTCTCTCTTCTATTATAAACTATTTTTGATTATAAAAAATGGGCGCTCGCATAACGAGCAAACCCATTTCAATTATTTATGATTATTTTTAGTAGCTGCAACTTCTTCTTTAGCTTGTCCAGAATTCTTCATGTAGTGAAGTATAAACGTTGCTCCAAATGCTACAACTAAAATAATAAAGAATAGCGTATGGCTTACTTCAATATGAATAACAGACAATAACATTTTTGCTGCAATAATTAAGATTAAAATATATGCTGTCGTTTCAAGTTCTGGAATACGCTCTAACAATTTTAAGAATACACCAGCGATACCGCGCATCATTAAAATACCGAGCATTCCACCTAATAATAAAATCCAAACTTGATTTGATACACCAAATGCAGCAAGTACGCTATCTACAGAGAACGCGATATCCATTAATTCAACCATCGCAACTGTTCCCCAGAAGACACCAAACATTCTGAAGAGAATACTGTTTTGGTTCATACCATGAGCTTCTTCTTCTTCTGCATTACCTTTTCGTTTATCAATGAAGTATTTAACTGAAAGCCATGCTAAGTAAAGTGCACCTAACACTTTTACCCATGCTAATTTAATTAAGAACATTCCAATTCCAATTGCGATAAATCGAAATACATAAGCTCCAATAAGTCCATAGAATAATGCTTTTTTACGTTTTTCTTCCGGAAGGTGTTTTACCATTACTGCTAATACAAGTGCGTTATCAGCAGATAACAATCCTTCAAGTACAACAAGTGTACCTATTAATCCCCAAGATACTGGATCTTGCAACACTTTAATCCACATGTCCAAGTCGAAAAACTGAGCATACGTATCAAGGATTCCTTGCAAAATACTCATCTTACCTATATCCCCTATTCTTTGCTAGATTTATAGAAAGGTCAAAAAAAGGAAACGAATATCGTTTCCTTTCTATGCATCCAAGCCATACGCTCTTACAAGCGCGCCTAAGCCACCTTGGAAACCGCTTCCTACTGCATTAAACTTCCACTGTCCATTATGACGGTATAATTCACAAAAGACAACTGCTGTTTCGATGGAGAAATCTTCCCCTAAATCAAAACGAAGAACTTCTTCATTCGTTTCTTCATTTGCTAAACGAACGAATGCGTTTCCTACTTGTCCAAAGTTTTGACTACGGCCTTCTCCATCATAAATTGTAACTGTAATAGCAATTTTGTGCACATCTGCTGGAACTTTCTTCAGGTCCACAACAAGTTGTTCATCATCGCCTTCACCTTCACCTGTGCGGTTATCCCCTGTATGTAGAACAGATCCGCAAGGGGACTGTAAATTATTATAGAAAATAAAATCAGTTTCCTTCGTACATTTTCCATTGGCATCTAATAGGAATGCTGATGCATCTAAATCGAAATCTGATCCACCGTCATAAGATTTAATGTCCCACCCAAGACCAATTACTGCTTTTGTTAAACCTGGGCTTGTCTTACCTAAATCAATCTTCTGTCCTTTTTGCAATTGAATAACCATTTATATTCACCTCTATAATTTAATTTTTAAAAATAAATCCATCAGTAAACATACGTTTCACTGATGGATTTATTAATCTATTACTCTACATCTAAACCAAAGTTATTACATAGAGACGCTAATCCACCTTGGAATCCACTTCCGATTGCATTGAACTTCCAGTCACCTGCATGACGGTATAATTCACCTACTACAACAGCTGTTTCAATAGAGAAATCTTCTCCTAAGTCGTAACGAATTAACTCTGCATTCTTTTCTTCATCTAAAATGCGTACGAAAGAGTTAGAAACTTGTCCGAAGTTTTGGCTACGACCTTCTCCATCGTAAATTGTAATTGTAAAACAAATACGTTCGATATGTGCAGGTACATTTTTCAAATCTACTTTAATCGATTCATCATCGCCTTCACCTTCACCAGTTCGGTTATCTCCTAAATGCTCTACAGCGCCATTCGCACCTTTTGGGTTATTATAGAAGACGAAATCCTCTGCACCTGAAACTTTACCGTTAGCACCTACTAAGAAAATACTAACATCTAAATCGAAATCATTTTGTCCATCATAACGATTCGTATCCCAACCAAGTCCTACAAGAACTTTCGAAAGACCTGGATTCGTTTTTGTTAAGTCGACCTTTTGTCCTTTTTTCAATGAAATTGATGCCATATACAATTCCTCCTCGGTTTATTTTATTGATAACGTGATACAATCTCACTTAAGTTTTTATCTTGTGTGCCTTCTCCAACAGCTGAAAACTTCCATTCACTTCCGTGACGATACATTTCTCCTGCAATTAGAGTCGTTTTGCCAGCATAATTATCCGATAAATTATAGCGTGCTAATTCTTCACCAGTTTGCGGGTTTTGAATACGAATATATGCATTACGAATCATCCCGAAATCTTGACGACGATTTACACAGTCATAAATATTTACAACGAATACTAAACGATTAATACGGCTCGGAACTTTATGTAATTCTACGAAAATTGTTTCGTCATCACCAGCGCCTTCACCTGTTAAATTATCTCCTGAATGAATCATACTACCACAAGTAGAAAGCTTGTTTCCGAAGTAAACCAAATCGTTTTTGTTTACAAAACGATCCCCTTCTAACATAACAACAGATGCATCACAATCTACATTTGGTTTACTTCCAAATAATGAAGACAGAAACCCACCTGATTGCCCAATTGGATCCCAGCCTAAGCCAACCTGTAGTTTTGCTACTTTTGGTTGTCCTTTCGTTAAATCGATCTTTTGACCTTTTTCTAAAATAATAGGCATGCAGTTTCTTCCTTTCTACAAAGCATTTTCCAAGGCGGAAAATATTGTATTCTTCCCTTATATTGTAGCATTATTTACCTAGTGATAAAAAGGATAAATTCTCAGTTATATGAAAACATTCATATAACTTACTTATGATGATGTAAGAAGTGGTAAATAGCACCAATCATTCCTGCACAATTACCGTTTTGTGCAAGTTCAATCTCACAATTACTATAAATCTCTTTGTTTAAATATTTTTCTACCTCTTCTTTTACTTCTTTTAAGAACTCATTTCCTCTATCAGTAATTCCTCCACCTATAACGATCATTTCGGGATTAAAAATATAAGCAAGATTACTAATTCCAATCGCTAAATGTTTAAAGAAAACCTCAACCGCTTGCGTAACTTCTCTATCTCCTTTATCATACAGTTCGAAAATCGTTTTTCCATTCCAATCACTTTCACCTTTATATTTTCGCACAAGACGAATTAACCCTGAAATGGAAGCGACCTCTTCAAACTGCTTTCCTTCTATTAACATATTTCCCCATTCACCAGCACTAAAAGAATGTCCCCTGTATAACTCTCCGTCTATAAAAATCGCTCCTCCAATACCAGTTCCGAGAGTAAGCATAATAAAATTTCTTTTTCCGTTTCCAATACCTTTCCACTTCTCACCCAAAGCTGCACAGTTCACATCATTTTCAACGGACACAGGAATTTGTAATACTTCTTGCAATCTATCAATAATAGGAATAGTCGCGTAGTTCGGAATATGCTCTGTCCCTCCCGTTACAACTCCTTTATGAATATTAACAATTCCCGCAGTACTAATGCCAATTCCTGAAATCGTATGTTCATTCATTAATTGTTTGGATAGAAGAATAAGTTTTTGAATGATTTGTTCCCCACCCAAATGAATTTCTGTTAGAACCGTTTTATGCTTTCGTACTGTTCCTGTTTCTGAAACAATTCCATATTTAATTTGTGTACCACCAATATCAAATGCAATATATTCTTTCATCTGCTGTCACTTCCTCTACTGTAATGCGTGTAAAATTCCTACTGCTCTACTATTATAAAGAATTTACACTAACTCTTTTCTCTCTTCAGAAATACACCACCTTTTTCTATATATAGTTTTTTTTGCATAAAACTCTTTTTCCTAAGAAATATTACAAAGGGATGTATTTTAGATGGAATATTAATTTCTTAGGAGGAAAACAATGACGAAAATCTTCATTTTAGCATCAACACTCTCTTTATCTTTTTTTAGCGGTTTAAATATCGGTAATGCAGCAACAGAAAACTTCTCTCCAGCAGCAAACGCAATTGTACAAAATAACGATCATTTAGCCGAAGGTAACTCAAAAGATAATAATAAACCTCCAGGAAACAATGGTTCTCAGGACGATAGTGGTTCTGATGGCAATGGCTCGGGCGGTAGTGGTTCGGGTGGTAACGGTTCCGGCGGCAATGGCTCGGGCAGTAACGGTTCTGATGGCAGTGGTTCGGGTGGTAACGGCTCGGGTGGCAGTGGTTCCGGCAGCAATGGCTCGGGCAGTAACGGCTCTGATGGCAGTGGTTC